>CADBRE010000046.1 GCA_902797005.1 uncultured Erysipelotrichaceae bacterium
AAGGTGCGATTGGGTTTAATAATTTGATAAAACCAAGAGCATATTCTCTAGGGAAAACTTCTTCCTTATAAACTGCATTTATGAATATCATTAACTGCGCAATTGCTGTGTTAAAGTTTAATGTTTCATAGTCTTCAGTTACTTTTTTTACTGTTTGATGATAGACTTTTTCTAGATTCTTGTTCTCTTCACCTTTTATTTTATTGTCTTCCATATAAAGGCGCCATACTCTGTCTAAGAACTTTTTGCTTCCTTCTACACCCGTATTAGACCAAGGTTTATCTGCTTCTAAAGGCCCCATAAACATTTCATAGAATCTTAGTGTGTCTGCTCCATATTCATTTATTATGTCTACTGGATTAATAGAGTATTCTGGATATCTTTTACCCATTTTAATACCATTACTTCCTAAAATCATCCCTTGATGAACTAGTTTTTTAAATGGTTCTGCTACAGGGACTAATCCTTTATCATATAAGTAGTTATTCCACATTCTAGAGTATAATAGATGTCCTACAGCGTGTTCTGGTCCGCCTACATATAAGTCTACTGGCATCCAATGTTTTAATAATTCATAATCTGCAAATGTTTCATTATTTTTAGGATCAATATATCTTAAGAAATACCAGCTTGATCCAGCAGAACCAGGCATTGTAGATGTTTCTCTTTTTGCATTTTTTCCATCTACAGTAATGTTAACCCAATCTTTAGCTTTATTAAGTGGACTACTACCATCTTTATTAGGTGAATAGTCTTCTAATTCAGGCAAAATTAATGGTAAGTCTTTATCATCTAAAGCTTTAGTGCTGCCATCTTCAAAATGCACAACTGGAATTGGTTCTCCCCAATATCTTTGACGAGCAAAGATCCAGTCTCTAATTTTGTAATTAATTTGTTTTTTACCTATTCCTCTTTCAGTTAGCCATGAAATCATTGTGTCTATTGCTTCTTGTTTATTCATGCCATCTAAGAATCCAGAGTTAATGTGTAATCCATCTTTAGTATAAGCTGCCTCTTCTACATTTCCTCCTTCAAGTACAGGAATGATTTCTAATCCAAACTTTTTAGCAAATTCCCAGTCTCTTTCATCATGTGCCGGAACTGCCATTATTGCGCCTGTTCCATAACTTGCTAGTACATAGTCACTTATCCAAATAGGTATTTCTTTTTCATTAACAGGGTTGATAGCAAAACTTCCTGTGAACACTCCTGTTTTGTCTTTATTAAGCTCAGTTCTTTCTAAGTCTGATTTAGAAGCTGCTTCTTTTTTATAGTTTTCAACTGCTTCTCTTTGCTCATCTGTTGTAATTATGTCTACCAATGGGTGTTCAGGAGATAAAACACAATATGTTGCTCCAAATAATGTATCACATCTAGTAGTAAATACAGTAAACTTTTCATCTATTCCTTTTACTTTAAAGTCAACCTGTGCACCTGTGCTTTTACCTATCCAGTTTCTTTGTATTTCTTTAGTTGATTCAGGCCAATCAATGTTTTCAAGTCCATTTAAAAGCTTTTCTGCATAAGCTGGCATATCAATTACCCATTGTTTCATATTCTTTCTTATAACAGGGAAGCCACCGCGTTCGCTTTTGCCATCAATAACTTCATCATTAGCAAGAACTGTTCCAAGTTCTTCACACCAGTTAACAGGCATTTCTACTTCTCTTGCAAGTCCATCTTCATAAAGCCTTTTGAATATCCATTCTGTCCATTTATAATAACTAGGATCAGATGTTGATATTTCGCGAGTCCAGTCAAATGAGAAACCACACATTTTTAATTGATTTCTAAATGTTTCTATATTTTCATTAGTAAATTTAGCTGGATGATTTCCAGTTTTGATTGCGTATTGTTCTGCAGGTAAGCCAAATGAATCAAATCCCATTGGATGAAGTACATTATATCCTTGCATTCTTTTCATTCTACATACAATATCTGTTGCGGTATATCCTTCAGGATGTCCAGCATGTAGGCCAACTCCAGAAGGGTAAGGAAACATATCTAAGGCATAAAACTTAGGTTTACTAAAGTCTCTAATGTCTGTTTTAAATGTTTCATTCTCTTCCCAATAGTTTCTCCATTTCTTTTCTATTTCTTTAAAATTATACATTCTATTTCACCTTTCCTTTTAAAAATCTTCCTATTATTTCATATATTGAATATATAAGCAATATCATAACTACAAAACCTATAACTATTCCTAGTATAAATGAGTCTATACTCATTACAACTAAGAATGTTAATGAGACTATAAATGGATTAACTATATTTAGTATCCATCTCAAAGTATTTAGGTTTATTTTTCTTCCATCAATATTAAACTTTGTTAATATATAATCCATTTCCATAGGTCTTCTTTTGCTTTTCTTTCTATTAATTACGAAAGAATAAAATATAAATGTCAGTATGTATGAAGCAAAAAAGTATATTAACATTTCAATAACTGTATTCATAAATCCCTCCTAAAAAATAAAAGCTCATGACTTAAGGACTCCTAGGAGCGGTACCACCTTAATTCATAAAGCTTGTTTATGCATCTTTAACCTATAACGCAGGCATGCGAAGTGTTTCTCCAAAAGCAAGTTCATAAACTTTATTTATTAGCTTACACCAAATGCTAACTCTCTATAAAATAAATATTTATTACTACTCTTTTCTCTTTGAAACTTACAAGAGTATTATATTAGATTTTCTTCCTTTTTTCAAGAACAAATGCATTAAATGGATTGTTTTTTTCATCAAAATCTTGATATTCTTCTTTAGATAAGGGAAGCCCGTATAAAATACGTTCATTTAAACTGTATTTTTCTTTAGCATTTATAAAGGCTTTATATCTGTTTTCATCGTATATGCCAATTGAATGTAATTCATCTTGCTTCTTTAGCATTGTAATATAGTCATATGATGGAGAGTTTGTAATCCCATCATTATAAACCTTATAGCCAGCTTTGCTTTTTTTAATTAGAGTTCTTAAAAGTGTAAGGTTAACTAAATCAAGATTTCTTTTTGATAATGAAGTTTCATTTAATACTGTTAATATCTCATTAAAATTCAATAATGAAGTTATATTAGCTCTTCTCTCAAATGGTGCTTCATCATGATGTCTTTTGTATATATAGCCAGCATAAATTAAGTAAGCATATCTTTTTAAGAATAGGTCTGTCTTTTTTTCTTTTTCTAGATCTTCTATAATTTTAGTTAAAGAAATATCAATACTGTTTTTTGAGTTTTCCCTAATCTGCTTGTTTAATTTAGTATGATCTAGTTCATGTAAGATTGTAATTGCTATTTTTGAATTAAATAATAATATATTGTAATCAAATGGTAAAACGCTTTTTAATAAACCACTTCTATCAATACATAACTGCATAGTTTCCATATTGTAATGACTACCTACGTAATTCTTTTCAAATGTTAAAGGCATTATTACTGATACATCACTTATATATTTTGCTAAGTTTCTTTCATTTGCAACTATATCTATAATCATTCTAATAAATTTCTCATCTGCATATTTATTATTTATAGAATAATTAAATATTATTTCAGATATTTTTTCGTACATATTTACCCCCACATAAATGTGAGTATTTTATCACATACACATATTTAATTCAAGTAAGTTTATATCAAAAAAAGATACACCCTTGGGTATATCTTATAATTCACTTATGTATTCAAGTAGTTTTATAAACATTTTTACAAATAAAGGATTAAGTCCTTTTCTTTTTAGCTTTCTTATTTCTATTCTCTTGCGTCTTATTTCTTTATCACTGAATATAACACTTGCAACTTTTTCTTTTAGATTTGTTTCTATTTGTAAGTCAGATATAATTCCATCTATATCTTCATTTATTAATCTAACTGCATCTATTTCTATTGCTTTACCAAAACAGTTAACAGTAAGCTGAGAGTTAGTTGGTACATCTTTAATCTCTATAACAAAATCATTTTCTTCTTCCTCATAAGTACATGGAACTTCTTCTCTTCCAATATAAACTTTTACATTTTCAGCTTCTTTTGTGTTTCTAAATCTTACTTTATAATCACGTTTTTCAGGTATGATTCCTAGTTTTCCTTCTACAGGTCTTATAATTAATGTGTAGTTA
>CADBRE010000047.1 GCA_902797005.1 uncultured Erysipelotrichaceae bacterium
ACCAATAATGCTGAGCTAGGACAAACCGTATATTACTACTCAGGAAATGTTACAAACAATTGGGTGATATTTGGAACATGCAAAGATAGTACTTATAACTGTACGGTAGGAGACGATTTATACTGGAGAATAATAAGAATAAATGAGAAAGATACAGGTGGTGGAGTAAGGCTTCTTTATGCAGGAAGTGGGTTGAAACTTGACGCTAATAATAGACATGTTATAGCCGATAATGTAACGAATGCGAGAATAAAAACAAATGGTAATAGTTTTTCTGCAACTAGCATTAATTTTGTATCTTCTGTAAGAAGAGGTGCCGGATACACATATGGAAGCGCAGAAACTAATCTTTCAACCATAAGAGGAACAACTGGAAGTAATAGTGTAAAAAGTGCTGTTACTTCATGGTATTCCACACAGTTCCCTGAATCTACCGATTCTTTCTATAGAGAATTATTGGATAATAGAGCAGTGTATTGTAACGATAGAAGTACTAATAGCGTTACAAGCCCTACAAGTTCATTTTATTCATATACTATATATCATGGGGCATATAGAAGACTATACACATACAAATCGCCTTCTTACGCATGCGGAGCCACAAATGAAGGATATGGTAATTGGTATGTAGGCGGAAACGATAACGCAGATAGATATACAGGTGAGAGTTATGAGTATGGGAATGGTATTTTATCAAATACACCCGTAGCATTAATGACAGCAGATGAAGTTGTTTTTGCAGGAGGACTTTATAATTCTTCTAATTCCAACTTTTGGGTTTATGCAAATAAAGAAGGTAATTCAATAAGTGCTAGCTCTTGGTGGACTCTTTCACCAGCTTATTCAACTAGTGAAGACACATATATTTTTGAAGTTACAAGTAATGGACTACTTAATTATACTGGAGGGACAAGCTCACTCTATATACGCCCAGTCCTTTCTCTAATTTATGACACCTTTTGGGTACAAGGAGATGGCACAGTAAATAATCCTTATAGGGTAGATAATTACGTCGATCCTAATAACGGTAACACATATACAATAGTTTACGATGGTAATGGAAACACTGGAGGAAGTACAGCCAGTAGCACTCATACTTATGGAGAATCAAAAGCGTTAACCACTAATGGATACACAAGAACAGGATATACTTTCAATGGGTGGAACACAATGGCTAATGGTTCAGGAACAAGTTATAGCAATGGACAAAACGTGTTAAACTTAACTAGTGAGAATAATGGTACTGTTACATTATATGCACAGTGGAGTTCAAATAGCAGTTCTACAACATACACATGTAGTACATCTGCTACGCCTACTTGTTCTAATGGAACATATCTAAACGGAACATGCTACCGTGTTGATGATAGCTATAGAAGTAAGACAACTGCTGGCACATATAGTACATACAGTGCTTGTTCTAATGCGATAAGTGGTTCATCATATTCTGGCTATACATGTGTTTCTAATTCTTCTGGCGGTTACACAGCTACAAAATATAACAACTCTTGTACTGGAAGTGCAAGCTGGGAAAATGGCCACTGTGTAGTATATTTTAATCCATCTTATAGTTGCTCTAGTGGAACACAATCTGGTGATACATGCTATCTATATAATCAATCTAGCACTATAAGTGGATGGTCTTGCTATTAAAAGTGTTTAACTTAAAAGACAATACTACTTTTCTAAAAAACACATGACTTATGTATGCATTTCTCTTGAAATAATATATACTAAGTCATGTGTATAAACATTTTTATCAAATATAATTTTAGGCACAAACAATATTGACAAATATCAAAATTAACACTATAATAAAACTATATTATTTGTTTTGAGGAGTAATATATAGGATTTTTCAAAGAGAGTTAACTATTGGTGAGAGGTTAATAAATGAATATATATGAAGATACAAAGCTATAGATAATAAGGGTAATTCCTATATAAATTAGAGATAGATTAAATCTATAACTAAGGCTGGCACCGTGATTTATTCACCCTTAGATTATGGATTTTTTTATTTATTGAAAGGAGAGAGAAAATGAACAACGAATACAGAAACGTTTACTGCGGTGAAGTAAATGAAGAGTATGACGGAAAAGAAGTAAGACTAGCCGGTTGGGTAAACAGTATAAGAAAGCTAGGTGGTCTTACATTTGTAACACTAAGAGATGAGAAAGGAATAGTGCAGTTAATTACTGAAGATGCAACTTTATTTGATGGAATCAATAGAGAAAGTACAGTTACTGTAAAAGGTACAGTAAGACTTAGAACACCAGATATGATTAATCCTAATATGAAAACTGGTAAAATTGAAGTATTAGTAAATGAAGTAGAAATGCTAGGAGAATGTGAAAATGTTCTTCCGTTTGAAATAGCTAGAAGTAGAGAAGAAGCAAGTGAAGATATTAGATTAAAGTATAGATACTTAGATTTAAGAAATCCTAAAGTACATGATAATATTGTATTTAGAAGTAAAGTAATAGATTATATTAGATCAGTTATGAAAGCAGAAGACTTTACTGAAATAACAACACCTATTATTACAACAAGTTCACCTGAAGGAGCTAGAGACTTTATAATACCTTCAAGAAGATTTAAAGGCAAGTTCTATGCTCTTCCACAAGCACCACAAATATATAAGCAATTATTAATGGTAAGTGGATTTAATAGATATTTCCAAATAGCACCTTGTTTTAGAGATGAAGATGCAAGAGCAGATAGAACACTTGAGTTTTATCAATTAGACTTAGAAATGAGCTTTGTAACAGAAGAAGATGTTTACCAAATCGGGCAAAAAGTCTTTTACGATGTATTTACTCATTTTAGTGATAAATATGTTTCACCAATGCCTTTTAGAAGAATAACTTTTAAAGACGCAATGCTAAAGTATGGTACAGATAAACCAGATTTAAGAAATCCTCTTGAGATAGCTGAGTTAACTGATATATTTAAAAATACACAGTTTACTCCATTTGTTGGAAGCACTGTAAGAGGTATAAAAGTAGAAAACATTGAAAAATCTAATTCTTGGTATAAATCTATGGAAGATTATATGAAAGAAATTGGTGCTGCAGGATTAGCTTATATTAAAGTAAATGAAGATTTAACATTTAAATCAAGTTTAGATAAGTTTTTAACCGATGAAGAAAGAAGTGCTTTAAAAGAAAGATTAAGTCTTAAAGCAGGCGATGTATTATTTATAGTATCTGATAAGAAAAAAGCTCCTAAACTAGCAGGACAATTAAGAATTAAATTAGGAGAAGAGCTAGATCTTATAGATAAAGATAGATATGAGTTCTGTATTATTAATGATTTCCCAATGTATGAATATAATGAAGAAGATGAGAAATGGGATTTTGGACACAATCCATTTAGTATGCCTAAAGGTGGATTAGAAGCTCTAAACAATCAAAATATAGAAGATATAGTAGCTTACCAATATGACTTTGTATGTAATGGTTATGAAATGGCAAGTGGTGCTGTGAGAAATCACGATATTAAGACTATGGTAAAAGCATTTGAACTAGCAGGGTATGACGAAAGCATCGTTGAAAATAAGTTTAGAAGTTTATATACTGCATTTAAATATGGTGCACCTCCACACGCAGGAATGGCTCCTGGTATAGACAGAATGATAATGCTTCTACTAGGAGAAGGAAACCTAAGAGAAGTACAAGTATTCCCACCTAATGTTTCAGGTGTAGATAACCTAATGGGTGGTCCTTCTGAAGTAACAGAACAGCAATTAAGAGAAACACATATTAAAATTAGAGACTAATTTGACAAATTGTACTTTATTTGGTATAATTTAACTATAAATGAGGGATGGTTATGGAAAAGAAAAGATATACTATATGTGCTCTAGGTGAAAGAGAAACAAGAAGTATAGCTAATTATGACTCAGTTCAAAACTTTTTGAAAGCTATTAATAAGTTTAATAGTAATCCTAAAAACATATATTACATAGGTGATATTAATGTAGATTATAAACATAGAATAATCGCATATACTAAGTTTACGAAACTAACAGTCTTAAGTTCATTAGAAGAATTAGACAAGACAACAGTTAATCTTAACAATGAACATGAATTAAAAAGATTGTATCACGCTGAACATATAAACGGGCCTTTATGCATCACATACCGTGCAAGTAAAAAGATTAAAACATTAAATATAATGTACAAATCAGAAGCGAAAATGCTAGATAAAGAATATATGTCCTATAGATTTTCAAGACTAGGAACTGATATTAACTTTGTAAAAAGAGTATTGTCTTCTAGAATAATTAAAAAATCTGCAGTAAACTCTGCTGAAGCTTTTGAAAGTTTATATGATTTAAGAGATAAGTTAAAAAATAGTTTTAGAGATACAGTATCTACCGAACCTATGAAAGCATTCTTTGACTCGTACACACATGTAAATGGTTCATTCAACTATTTTAACTATAGACGCTTAGCTTCTTTAATAATTGATTATGATAGACAAACTAAAAAACTTAATATGCCTATTATAGAACCTATAAAACCTAAGGAAGATGAAGAGGCTATAATAGAAAAATATACTAGTCAAGAGCTCAGAGACATATATGAAGAATTAAGAATGGCTATGCTTGTGGGAGATAGAGAATTAGTTGCTTCATATAAAAGAAGACTTAGAATGAAATAATTGGAATAGTTATTATAACTATTCTTTTTTTTGACAAAATAATCACTTTAAATAAACTATACTTAAAAAGGTGAAGCACTATGAAAGTATATGTGGATTTACTTCTATTTCTCAATTTTGCATTTGATTTTATACTCTTACAAACAGTTTCGATAATACTTAAAAGGAAAGTGCCTCTTAGAAGACTATTTTTAGGAGCACTCATAGGAAGCTTAACAATATTTACTTTATTTGCGCCATTTACAACTTTATCATTGTTTATTCTTAAAGTATTTCTTAGTTTTATTATTATTATCAGCACTTTTGGCTTTAAAGATATGAAATATACTCTTACTAATTTATTCTATTTTTATATAGTTAGCATAATATTAGGAGGGGTAATCTATTATTTAAATGTAGAGTTTTCATATAAAAATATAGGTATGGTATTCTATCATAAAGGTTTAAGCATTAACTATATATTTATATTGATAGCATCCCCAGTTTCTTTAATAATATATAGAAACCAAATGAAGAAGCTAAGACTAATAAACTCACTTCACTATAATATTGATGTTTATTTAAATGGAAAGATAATAAAACTACATAGTTACTTAGATACAGGTAATACACTAGTAGATCCAATAAGTAAAAAGCCTATTATAATAACTAATTCAAAAAAGCTTATTAACTACATAAGAGATAATCCATATTACCTAGTACCTTATGAAAGTGTAAACACTAAAGGATTTATTAAATGTATAAAAGTAGATAAAGTTTATATTGATAAGGTAGGATTAATAACAAATGTAAGAATAGGAATAACGAGTAAAAAGCTAAAAAACGGAGTAGATGCTTTATTAAATAATTTAATAATGGAGGAGAGAAATGAAAATATTTGATTTTATCAAAAAGTTATTTAAAGATGAGGAAAAGTTGTTTTTCCTAGGAAGCACAGATATACTTCCACCACCACTTTCAAAGGAAGAAGAAGAACAATTAGTGATTAGAAGCAATAATGGGGATGAAGAAGCTAGAAACAAACTTATCGAGCATAATTTAAGACTTGTAGTTTTCTTATCTAAAAAGTATGACAACACATCATATGATTTAGAAGATATAGTTTCAATTGGAACAATAGGTCTAATAAAAGGTGTTAAAACATACAAACTTGATAAAAACATAAAACTTGCAACATATGCTAGTAGATGTATAGATAATGAAATACTCATGTTTTTAAGAAAGAATAAGAGAAGAAAGCTAGAAGTATCTTTTGAAGATTCTATCAATTTAGATAATGATGGTAATGAACTTCACCTAGAAGATGTGCTTGGAACAGAAGAAGATGTAGTTGAAAAAGAATATCAAGACAAAGTAGATAAAAGCTTGCTTTGTAAAGAAATAGAAAAACTTCCAAAAAGAGATAAAGAGATAATGACACTTAGATATGGCTTAAATAATACTGATGAATACACACAAAAAGAAGTTGCTGATATGCTTGGTATCTCACAGTCTTACATATCTAGAATAGAGAAAAAATGCATAAAGAAACTTAAAACTTTAATAGAAATTGGTTGATATTGTTGTGCAAAATAGAGTACAAAATAGTGTTGACAACAGCTCCATGAATTGGTATAATTTATACATATGGGGCTGTTTTGATTCGACAGGGCATTCATATATATGGACTCAGGTAGTAGGGATACTATAAATCTAAGCATAAAATAATCGGAAAAGATTACAATTTTGCACCTGCTTTTGCCTAGTTTAAGGTCGTAGGTGGTTCCTTCCTTTCTTTGTTCACGAGAAAGAACAAGGGACTCATAAAAGTGAACTATATTATACATTTGTTTAGGATGTATGATGAACTATAACTAAACTTAGAAAAGTATAGGAATGCTTGGCTCTCCAGTGCTTTTTGAAATATAAACCAGCTAAACTTGTAAAAAGGTCTGTATAATATGGTGTTTTGGACACGAGGTCGTTCCTCGTCAGCTCCACCAAAAAAGATATTAATTATTTTATATAGAAAGAAGATTAATATGCAAATTGTATATTGCGGAACTAATACTAAAGTAGAAAATCCAACTATTATTAAAGGAAAATATACTAAAGATTTTGGAGAAGGATTTTATTGCACAATTTTAAAAGACCAAGCTATAAGATGGTCTAAAAAATATAGCACTCCAGTCGTTAATATTTATGAATATAAAGAGAATGATGAATTAACAATAAAAGAATTTGCTATTATGAGTGAAGAATGGCTAGATTTCATAGTTGATTCAAGAGCAGGTAAAGATCATAATTATGATATAGTAATCGGACCAATGGCAGATGATCAAGTATATAATTACATAAATGATTTTGTCCTAGGTAATATCACAAGAGAACAATTTTGGCAATTAGCTAAGTTTTCTTATCCAACACATCAAATAGCATTTTGCACTATAAAAGCTTTATATCATCAGAAGGAGAAAATGATGGAAAATAAAGATACTAACGATTTATTCTTCCTATGTAGTCTTATAGAATATATTGCAAGAAAAACCAGCAATACTAAGAAGTATATTGTAAATCAAATAGGAAAAGAAAGAATAAACAAAATATATTCTTTAGCAGATGTTTATCATAGCGAAAATATGGATAAAACTCTAGATGAATTAAAAAGAGAATGTTCTATCAAACCAGGGAATTATATACTAAATCTTAATAATGATAAGCCAACTTTTTGGGAAATGGGAAGGGTATACACCAATTTAATAATTGGCATAAGCCCTAACAAGGATAATTATATAGATACTCTTATAAAAGTTTATAATTCATTTATTTCAGAAAAATTAGATGATTATAGTAGTAGTTTATATTATGAAAATCCTTCATATATATTAGAATGTTATAAAGAAGGGAGAATATTATAGTAAAAGTCTAAAAAAAATTAGACTTTTTCTTTATTTTCAAGCAAATATATTTTATAATATAAGTGGAGGTAAAATATGAAAAGAATTTTAAAAGCTTTAGTTTGTTTAATGACATTATCTTTGGTAGTTACAGGTTGCGCTGAAGAAGAAATAAATGAACAAGAAGTAAAAAATGAAAATGTAAAAAAATTACAAGTATTTGATGAAAGTTCAAATGAAAGAATGGTTGCGGTAATGATAAACAACAATCATTCAAGCTGGCCACATGCAGGTCTTCAAAATGCAGTTTTAGTATATGAAATTGTGGTAGAAGGGGGAATAACAAGAGAACTAGCCGTTTTTAAAGGAAATATGCCAGAAAAAATAGGCTCAGTAAGAAGTAGTAGACCTTACTTTATAGATTACGCACTTGAAAATGATGCAATATATGTCCACTGGGGCGGTAGTAAAGATGCTTATAGTGATTTAGAAACTCTTAAGGTGGATAGATTTGATGGTATGAATGGTAAATATTTCTATAGAGATGACTCTAGTGGAAATGCCTATGAACATACTGGCTTCACTAAAGGAAGCTTAATAAAAGAAGGAATCAAAGCCAATGATATGAGAGACACTACAAATAGTAAAATGGTATTTAATTATAGTGTTGATGAAATAGATCTTTCACAAATGGAAAATAGTATAGATGCTAAAGAAATTGAAATAGTATATTCTAGTTATCATACTACAAGTTACAAATATGATGAGGAGAATAAAGTATATTTAAGAACTCTATCTGGTACTGATGAAGTAGATGCAGTAACAGGAAAACAATATACCGTTAAAAACATAATAACTTATCAAGTTAACAATAGTAGTTATGATGATTATGGAAGACAAAAACTAGATAATATTGGTAGTGGTGAAGGATACTATATAACAAATGGTAAAGCCACTAAAATCACATGGAGTAAGTCATCAAGAAGTTCCAAAACAGTTTACAAATACAAAGATTCTGGAGAAGAAATAACTCTTAATGATGGAAACACTTATATTCAAATTCAACCTAAAGATAAAGAATTAGTAATAAAATAATTATTGAAGAATAAAATTATATTGAAAAAGATAACATTGTTTGATAAAATGTTAGTATAGTAAGGAGAGGATATAAATGGAAAGTGTGATGAATTTTTTAGCTGATAACTATATATACTTCTTTATAGCAGCTGGTTTATTACTATTTGCACTTATTGGATTTTTAATTGATTCAAAGAAAAAGAAAGGAAAAGAATTCAAAGGAGAAGCTGTAAGTAATATGGCACCATTTGAAAATGTAACTGCTCCAGTAGAAACTCCTATGAGTAGCGTAAATGCATCTGCTGTAGAAGCACCTGTTGCACCAGTAGTAAATGAAACACTAAGCACAGAACCAGTAGTTAATACTGAAGTAATGCAAAATGTTGAAGTTCCAACTGAGCCAGTGATGCAAGAAACTCCTATGGTTGAACAAACTATGGAAATCAATGACATTCCATTAGCTATGAATGAAGAAGCTATAATTGAAGAAAAACCTGTAAATCCAGAATTGCAACCAGTATATAGTGAGCCAGTAAACTTTGAAGAGCCAGTGCAAGAGCCAATAGCTAATGTAATGAGCACTGAAGAAGTTATGCCAGAAGCAAATACTGAAACACCTAGCGAAGAAAATCTAGAAATATTTGAAGAATTAAATTAGCGTAAAGGTTAGTGTATAAAAAAGAGAAAGATATAGTAAATATATCTTTTTTATATTATAATAATAATATGAATGAAGAGGAGTGAAAGATATGACACTTAATGAAATATATAATTTATTTACTAAAATATTAGACATAGCTATACTATGGTTTATAATCTATTACATTTTAAAATACATAAAGAACAATGTAAAATTAACACTTATATTTAAAGGGCTTCTAATAGTTATAGCATTAAAACTTCTTAGTAATTGGCTTAATTTATATACTGTAGGAGTACTACTTGAATATGTTCTTTCTTATGCCCCAATCGCGTTTATAGTAATATTCCAACCAGAAATTAGAAATGTGTTAGAATCTTTAGGAAGAAGCCAGCTATTAGGAAGACATAAAGTACTTACTGTAAATGAAAGAGAAAGAGTAGTTTATGAAATAATGCAAGCTATTGAATACTTAAAGAAAAATAGAATAGGTGCTTTAATGGTAATTGAAAGAGATTATTCATTAGGCCAATATATTGAAACTGCTACAAAATTATATGCAGATTTATCTAGTGAACTATTAGTAAGTTTGTTCTTCCCAAACAACCCATTACATGATGGAGCAGTTATAATTGAAGGAGATAGAATAGCATGCGCGGGGAGTGTACTTCCAACAAGTATGAATACGGCTATATCTAAGAGACTTGGAACAAGACACAGAGCAGGTCTAGGCCTTGCAGAAATAACAGATGCAGTAACAATTATAGTAAGCGAAGAAACTGGAAGAGTAAGTATAGCTATGGAAGGAAAACTTAATTATAATTTAACGCTTGAAGATACTAGAATGATGTTAATAGAAAGTTTACAGCCACAAAAGGAAACATTCTATGATGCTGAAAGTAATAATCCAGAATTAGCAGAAGAAGGTGAAAATGATGAAACAAGAACAGAAGCCTAACATTTTAATTAGAATACTAAAAAGTATATATTCTTTCTTTGACACTCTTTTAATAACACCAATCAGTAAACTAGTATATGTAATAAAAGAAAGATTTGGTATAAAAAGTGGAGTAATTGATAGAATCTTAAATAAGCCAACCGTTCTATTATATATATCACTAATACTTGCATTCGCTTGCTTTGCATTTATTGATAGTGAAACCTTAGTACTTCATGATACAAGAAGCGTTGTATTAAATGGAATAGAAGTAAATGCAATATACAATGAAGAAGCATATGTAATTGAAGGTCTTCCAGATAAAGCAGAAATTAGTTTAAGAGGTAAAACAGGAGAGTTATATCTTGCACAGCAGCTTGGAGATCACCGTGTATCTATAGATTTATCTGGACTAGGAGAAGGAACTCATAAAGTTAATTTAGATTATAATAACCCAGTAAAGAATCTTAAATATACACTAAGTCCATCAAACGCAACTATAGTTATTTATCCAAAAATAAGTGAAGTTAGGACTCTTCAAGTTGATGTAATTAATACCGATAAACTAGATGAAACATTAGTAGTCACAAATGTTATACTAGATAGAGATGAAGTAATAATAAAAAGCTATAAAGAAAAATTAGACACTATAGCTAATGTAAAGGCAATCGTGGATGTTAATTCAATTAATGCCAAAGCAGCTGGAACATATACTTTAGAAAACGTTAAACTTGTTGCATATGATCAAAATGGTAAAGAGGTAGATGATATTGAAATAGTACCTGGACAAGTAATTGCAACTGTAACAATTACAAGTCCATCAAAAACAGTACCTCTTAAGGTAGTACCTACAGGTGAAGTAAGAAGCGGATCAGCTATTTCAAGCATATCTTCAACAGTAAATAATGTTACAATATATGCAGACGATGCTATATTAAATCAAATAAACTTTATAGAAGTCGAAGTAGATGTAACTAATTTAAGCGAAACTAAAGTATTCCAAAAAGTAATAAATAAACCAACTGGTGCTAGAAGTATTTCAGATACCAGCGTTACAATAACAGTATCAATGGAAGAAGAAACAAGTAGAGACTTTGAAGAGATTACAGTTGCTACTGAAGGATTAGATGAAACCAAGTTCAAAGCATCAGCCGCAAGTAGAGAAGATGCTGCTGTAACTGTAACAGTAAAAGGCGTTGCTAGTTTACTAGAAACAATTGATGCCAAAACTATAAAAGCATATGTAGATTTAAGTTCAATCACTGAACCTGGGCAATATACATTACCAGTTTTCGTAACAGGAGAAGATGTTAAGTTTACATATACATCTAAAACAAAACTAGTTAAAGTAATAGTTTCAGAAAACTAAAAAAATAAGAGCTTATAAAAGCTCTTAGGCAAATAGGTTATAACTTATTTGTCTTTTTTCTATTTATGTGCTGTTTCTTCAAAAGGCATTAAAAGAAGACCTATGTTTATGATACCAGCAAGTCCAACAAATGTGTAGACAACATTAGTAAGAAGTGTGTCTACTCCTAATATAGCTTCAACTAGGTTAAAACTAAATAGTCCAACTAATCCCCAGTTAATCGCACCTATTATAGTAAGGGCTAAACATGTCTTTTGTAATGTTTGCATTTTAATTCCTCCTTATGTTAATAGTGTAAACAAATTTATAAATATTATTCATATTTTCATCATAATTAACTATAATGTACTATGAAAGATTAAAGGAGGGTTTATGAAAAAGGTTTTATTGGTATTAATTTCATGTATATTATTAGTCGGGTGTGGTAAAAAAGAAAGTGATGTTGTAGCTGATGTAGAAACAACAATTAATGGACTTAATAATTATCATTTAGTGGGCGACTTAACAATTGCAAATAATGAAGACAAATATGACTATACAGTAGATGTAACTTATTTAAAAGGTGATTATTACAGAGTGTCCTTAGTTAATAAAGAAAATAGTCATGAACAAATAATATTAAAGAATGAAGAAGGGGTATATGTAGTAACGCCATCACTAAATAAGAGCTTTAAGTTCCAAAGCGAGTGGCCTACCAATAGTTCGCAAAGTTATATTTTAGAAACTATTCTTAAAGATATTACTGATGATCAAGAAAGAAATATTGTTAGCAAAGATGATACTTTTGAAATAACAAGTAAAGTTAATTATCCTAATAATACTGATTTAAAAACGCAAGTAGTAACTATAGGAAAGGATAATTTACCTAAGAAGGTAGTAGTTAAGAACTCTAAAGGACTTGATTCAATAACAATGGTAATAAAGAGTATTGATACCAAAACTAAATATGAAAAGAAATATTTTGCTCTTGCAAGTAATGTGAAAGAAAATATAGCTTCTGATACAAATACAACCGGAGAAACTAAAACGACATCTAAAGTAGAAGATATTGTTTATCCTATGTATTTACCTAGTGGTACAAAATATAGTGGAGAAGAAGTTGTAACAACATCAGGCAGTGAAAGAGTTATACTTACATATACAGGAGTTAAACCATTCATCCTAATTGAAGAAAATGCTAAAAGTAGTAAAGCGCACGAAACAACAGCAGTTTCAGGAGAAGTAGTGCAATATGGTAATGTACTTGGAGTAATGACTGAAACTTCACTTAACTGGAATGAAAACGGAAGAGAATACTATCTAATAGGTGATAGTTTGTCTAAAGAAGAACTATTGCAAATAGCTTCTTCTACAGCAACAGTAGCGGTAACTAAATAAACAAGCATTAAGTGCTTGTTTTGTGAGTTAATAATGTGTTATACTTATTGTGAAAAAGGAAGTATTACTTAAATGAACAAAGAGAAAAAGTATAAAACGATATCTTATATCTTATTAGTTTTATTATGTATTTCTGTGCTAGCTAGTATAATACTTGGATATTTAACTGATAATCTACACATGCAAGAATATAATAGATACTGCACTATTATTGTAATTTTAGATGTTATTTCTGTTACAATTTTTATCTTGTGGTTGATATATTTGGATTCTTCTGCTACGAAACCATATGTATTTAAACTTGATAATGCAGACAATTTAATTAATTTAATTAGCAAAAGACTAACTGAGAACAATTATGAAATTATTAAAAATAGTAACGATTTAAAAATCTATTCTAAAGTGGGTGAGTTTCCGACATTACGCCGTGGATTATCGCTAAAAGATATAATAGCTAAATCTTATAGTATTTATGCTACTGTATATGTGGATAAATTAAGCGATGCTCTTCTATTAAAAATTAATAAGGATATTAAAAATGAATTATATAATTATTATCCCGGGTTAGAATATGCTTCAAGCCCATCTCAAATACATTTAGATTTAATTATATTTACTAATGAAACTAACTTGATTGAAGAAGCATTTCGAAATAGACCACCAATAAAGCATATTTCATCTTCAATATCATCAATAGTTAATATATCAAATAATAAAGTTTATATTGAAAGAAAAAGAGAATACTTGTCTACGCCAATATATAAAATGAACTTAAATAAGCTTTTAGAGCATTTAAATATATCATTTGATAATGAAATAATAGAAGAATAAAAAAGAAATTGATTAGTCTCACTAATAAGCTTCCATATTATATAATTCTACTATCATCAAATAGAGAATTTAGACAATCAAAAAGGAACTACCGATACGAGCCATATAGGTACTCGTACTTTTGGTAATTCCTTGTACGATAATAATGCCATTTGCTTCTTGAGAAGTCAATTATTATCTGATCAATATTTCTCTTATATTAATATTGATTACTCTTAACGGTATTGTCTAAAGCCCTTAAAAATGGTATAATATACACATATTTAAGATGACTAGGAAGGTGTTCCATATGAAATGTATATTGATGAACAAAAATACTGAAGTTGCTGTGATGGATTATAATGAAGTGTTACATGGCTTTGATAGAGTTTATGAAATAATAGATATTGACTATGCTCCTTTAATACTAAAGAATTATTATGAAGAAGAAAGAGATGAATTATTCTTTTTAAATAAATTAGATGAATGGTTTAGGGGAAGAGGTATACCTTCTTGGAGAGATAAGCTTGATTTGCTTTTACATAGATTAAATATAAGTGCAGCAGGAGAATTATTAGATAAAGCTTTTGGATTATCTTTGTCTGATCAATATTGGATAAAGCCATATGATTTAGATATTAGTTATGATGAAGTTAACTTTTTTGATAATGATTTTGATTATTCTGAGTTCATGGAAGCATCACTTTCATTAAATAGTAAAACTATAGTTAAAGAAGAAGCATTAAAAACACCCAACAATACAACAGATGGTATGCTTAAAAAAGCATGGATAATTGATGATGGGGTAAGATACTTATTAAAAGGTGGATATAAAAACGAAGTGCTCCAGCCCTTTAATGAAGCACTTGCTAGTGAAATAAGTAGAAGGCTAGGCTTCGAGTGTGTGCCTTATACACTGGATACTTATAAAGATACTGTAGTTTCTAAATGCCCATGTTTTATAAACAAGGATACTGAACTAATTACTGCATATCAAATACGTAATAATATGAAAAGAAATGATAATGAAGAAGACTATGAAGACTATGTTAAAGCCTTAGAAGAACATGGAATAGTAAATGCTAGAGAAAAAGTAGAAAATATGTTTATTCTTGATTTTATAATTATGAATGAGGATAGACATTTAAATAATTTTGGTATTATAAGAGATGTCAATAGTTTAAAATGGGTAGATGTTTGTCCTATATTTGATAATGGAATGGCGCTTAATATACCTTATTATGATGAGGATGAAATGATAATCTCTGGTAATGGCAGATTCTTTTATGAAGTTAAACCCTTTGATGAAATTATAAAAGTAGTTAAAGATATTAAGAGAATAGATATATCAAAACTAGATGGTGTAGTGGAGTGGTTCGAGGAACTTCTTCATAAATATCAACATATTACAAATATGTCTAATACTAGAATTAATAGAATATGTATTATTCTTAATAAACAAATAAATAAATTAAAAGATATAATAAAGAATAGCCAATAAGTATTAAATAAAGTACAAACATTGACATTTGCCTTAAAGTTTGATATAATTCACATATATGGTGCATTATTCTAGTCACTATATTGTCTGAAGATGGGGCTAAAAATCCATCAATAGAATATTTCACTTCGTGTGTTTGCTTTTTGTGCCCAACTTAGGGTGAACATATGATTTAAAGATTAAGGATATATTATAATGGCATATAATCAAACTCCTTTTTCTACGAATAGTATTCCAACATTCTTGCCGTGAGTGGTTTGTAAGGGATTTGCTAAATGAAATTACAACTGCAAAAGCGGATAAGGACAATTCCCTGGTGTCAGAGAAAATCTCTAGAGTGTATGTATTATAAGTATTAAGGTATGGATTAAGTGGCAATCGAGTAACTATTAACTGTAAAGAATAGTTGTTTTCCATAATGAGAAATCGCTTAAGGGTAACCGAAAGTGCGAAAACAGAGAAAGTCAACTCGACCTAAACCATAAAATTGATTTATAATATACCATATTTTTTATTTTAAGGTGATAAGCGTGAAAAACAAATGGACTATTATAGTCTTTTTAATTACATTTATATTAGCATTATTATTTAGTAGTCTTTCAAATATACTAGGTAGTTTAAATAATTATTTTCTAATAATGGCTACACTATTAGTTATATCTATTGGAATACTATTTGATACAATAGGAACAGCATCACTTTCTTGTGATATAAGATCATTACATTCCAAAGCTTCACAAAAGATAAAAGGAAGTAAAGAAGCGGTAATGCTAGCCAAAAATGCCACTAAAGTTTCAAGTATTTGTAATGATGTAGTAGGAGATATATGTGGCATAGTTAGTGGTAGTTTAGTTACAATACTGATTGCTAATTTGTTTGTAAATAAGGATTTATCTATTTACAACATTATAATTACATCAGTTTTATCTTCATTAACAGTTGGAGGTAAAGCACTTGGAAAAACATATGCAGTAAAAAAGAGTAATGACATTATTTATAGAGTAGGAAGATTAATATCTAATTTTAATAGAAAAAAGTAAATACCTTAATTGGTATTTTTTCTATTTAAAAAAGGCCTATGCAGCCTCCTTAAAAAATGATTTATCAAAACTATGCTCTTTATTATCTTGTTCTAAAAGTTTATCAGTTGTTATTAAGAAATAATTATTTTTATATTTATCTATTTCAACATCATCCCAAGTTAGATCTACATGTAGCCATTTATTATCTATATTTACAAGATTCCAAACATGGTTTTCGCTAGAGATTTTAATATTCGGGATATTTAAAACATCTAAAAATATAGCCATTGCATCAGCATATCCACTACAAACTGCATATCCTTCAATCAAAGCCCCATATCCACTTGTACTATCATAAGGAGAGTATTTTTCATCAGCAGCTTCTTTATCATAAATAGTCTTTTCCAATATATAATTATGAATTAAACTAACTTGTTCTTCCTTACTTTTGTTTTTTAAATCTAATTCTTTTATGACATCACTAACAACCCTATTAATCTCACTAATACTTTGCTCAGTATATTTGTGAGAAACTTCAACATCTATTTGTCCGTTAGAATAAATAACTGTGTTAGTTTCATTATAACTATTAAACGGACTAACATAGTCATTTATTTCGCTTAAAATTATTTTGTCCGTTCCAATTTCTTTGACATCATCTAAACAATTAGTATATTCCTTAGGGCAATAGAATGTAAAAGAATCCCAACCATTATTAAGAATATTAAAATATATGTTTTTGATATCTTCTTTTGTATAAGGAATATAGTCTTCATCATTTGAAAAAGTAATATATCTATAATTCCTTTTATATTGATTACTATCTTTCAAAAGAGCTTTTCTTTGACTAAGCAAATAATCTGTAAAAAAATCACTTATATCATCTATATTAAAATATACAATTAGTACACATGACATTAAAATTAAAATAAATATAACATTTCCTATTCTTTTCATATTTTAAATTATAACAAAATAAAAAAAATAAGTAAATGCCTTACTTATTTAATTCATTAAACTTTTTAGTTAATCTACTTTTATAATTAGCAGCTGTATTTTTCTTAACTACACCTTTAGCAAAAGCTTTATCTATAGCTTTAGTAGCAACTGCTAATCTTTTAGAAGCTTCTTCAGTACCTTCATTTAAAGATTTTTCAAATTTCTTAATAGCAGTTTTCATAGCAGACTTAACATCGTTATTTAATGTAGCAGCTTTTCTACTTGTTATAATTCTTTTCTTTTGACTTTTAATATTTGCCATTATTTTTCCTCCTTTTGATTTGCAATAATGATTTTATCAAAAAAGTATATAAAAAGCAAGTAAAATAGGCAAATAAGTATTAATAATTATAACAAAACACCTATGTTGTAAGAATAAATCGTGTTATAATATACTAAGAAAAACAAGTTGAGCTAACTATAAAGGTAGCTAAGTGAAGGTAGGTGTTATAAATGGAAAACTTGGGATTAAAAAAAGGAAGCTTAGAATTGCAGGATTATAGGGATGATTATACGCTTATTTATGAGAAAGAAAAAGAAGAATTACTAGATATTTATAAAGACAGAATTAAATGCATTGATCATGTTGGAAGCACCAGTATAAAAGGCATTAAATCTAAACCTATTATTGATATTAATATTCAAACAGATGATTTGGATGATTTTAAAAAATATACAGAATCTTTTGTTGAAGGAGAAACTTATACTGTAAAAAAAGAACCCACTTCAGGTGGTGACTATTTAATTAGAAAAGAAGAAGATGGAAAAGTAAAAGCATTTATACACATTTACAAAACAGGCGACATTAATGGCATAACATCTATTTTATTTAGAGATTACATGAACTCACATGAGGATGAAGCAAAAAGGTATGAAGCTTTAAAAATGGAGTTACTTGAAAAGAATAAGTATAATAGAAAAGAATATACACAAGGAAAAGATAAATACATTAAAGAAATAATTGCATTGGCAATGAAAGAAAGATGATATAACATTATGAGCACTAGAGTTATAATGAAGATAATACCCGTTTTTGAGAAATTGGTATACTAGCTTGTAGAGCTCAGACACATTATATTAAAAATATTAGAATTGATACAAAGAGGTGATCATACATGAAACATATAACTTTCTTGTTTAATAAAAATATAGAAGTATTATATGGATTAAGTTATTGTATTAATAGAGAAAAAGGCAAACTAAAAACATATAATACTAAAGAAGAAAATGAATTAATTGATACTTTCTACAAAATATACCAAGATAATATTAATTCAGAAATAAAAGAGAGAATCATTTCAATTGGTGATTATGAAAAGCTATCTAGATATGCATTAGAAAACAAAACCATTGATTTTCTTGACATTTCTATATTTGATGAATATTTTTCTAAGCTTGATACAATATCTGATAGAATAATAAATGACATAAAAAACAAACCAGGAGTAAACAAAATTAACTTAGCTAGATTAAAAGAGTTTTACGGCTTTAATCTAACTAATGATATCAAAATACATTTAAGTATATTTATTAGTGGAGGATTTGGGCTTTATATAAATGATATTTCAAATATAATATTAGGTATTAAATACAATAAAGAAAAAAGTAGGTATGGTGTTTGTGGAACAGCAGTATGTAAAATCTACCACGAGTTTTCTCACCCATACATTAATAGGATTATAAATACCGAGCATTTGAAGCTAAAATATAAGGATGTTATTACCCTTGATTGTTATGCCAATGATGATAAAACCGAAGAAACACTTGTTAGAGTAATGGAACTAATATTTTCTAGTAAAATATTTGGAAATGAATATTTAAAATGGGCAATTGACGAACAAAATAAAATAGGTTTTAAAAATGTTGAAAAAATAATCGAAGTATATATTAATAATATAGAAGAAAATAATACTATTAATGATTTTATAAGTGTCTTAATTGAGAATAGTTTACTAATTAAAGTAGTTGATCGTTGATTACCATTTATTTAACCTCTTTTAGAAATCCTTTATTTATAAGGATTTGCGAGAATTAACATCTTACATGTTTACAACACAATATAGTGAAATTTAGAAGAAAATAGAAAGGAGAATTAAGATGAAATTATTTTTAGTAAAACCAGATTTAACATATTATAATAAATATAACGAAATGATGAAGGAATGGTGTGATAGTAATACACAGATTGCACCATGGTTTTTAGACAAGACTTTTAATACCATAGAAGAATTTGCAGACTTTATACAAATGTTAGATCAAACTGAACTTGGAAATCAAGATAAAAGATTTTGCTCTGCAACTTCATATTTTGTAATTGATGAAAATGATAGGTTAATAGGAGCAGCAAGTTTAAGACATTATTTAACCGTAGAAGGGTTTAATACTTGGGGACATATAGGTTATGGAGTACGACCATCTGAAAGAAGAAAAGGATATGGAACAGAAATATTAAAAATAACATTAGAAGAAGCTAAAAAGAAAAAGCTATATAAAGTTTTAATGTGTGCTCATAAATTAAATATAGGTTCTTGTAAGGTAATTGAAAATTGTAATGGGATACTTGAAAATGAAGTAAATGATCCTGATAATATAAACGAAACAATAAATAGATATTGGATAGATAATAAATAAAAATGAAGTGATTTAAATGTCAAATGAAGAGAAGTTAACTAAAGCAGGAATTAACTTGTTGATAACAATTTAGTCAAGGCCAAGAAAAAATGAGGTGATAAAATGGAAAGAATATTTAACAAACTAGTTAGAGACAACATACCAGATATAATTGCAAATAATGGTGAAGAATCTGTTACGAGAATATTAGCAGATGCAGAGTACAAAGCTGAGCTATATAAAAAACTTTTAGAAGAGGCAAATGAGGTTATAAGTTCTAAAACTTCTGATGAAACTATAGAAGAACTTGCAGATGTGTTAG
>CADBRE010000048.1 GCA_902797005.1 uncultured Erysipelotrichaceae bacterium
TATGATTTAAGGACTGATTCATATCAGCGGTACCACCTTAATTCATAAAGTTAATTTATGCATCTTTAAGTTTTAACGAACTTACCCGTTTCTTTATTTAATGAAAAGTGAAATTTCTTATTTATAATGTGTTAACTTGCACCAATCGTTAACTCTCTATAAGCAAATATAAATAATACTAATCTTTTCTAAAGACAATTTAATTTTATCAAAAATATTTGTTTAATTCAATAGTTCTAATTTACTTTTTTAATCTTTCAAACATCCTAGAGGCACGACTAAGACACCATCTTCTCTTTTGTAAGCATATTTAGTAGCAGTTAATATCATTAAAAATGAAGGCTTATTCATTTCTTCTACATCAATATTATCAACTAATTTAAGTAAACTCTTGGCAGCAGCTTCTTCAGCCTCATTACCACCAAGCTTTATCTCAATAGCACCCCATTTCCCATTGTCTAAATGCACTATTGCATCGCATTCAAGGTTATTGCTATCTCTATAGTAAAATACATTACCATTTAATACTTCAGAATAAACTTTTAAGTCTCTAATACATAGTGATTCGAACATGAAACCAAATGTATTAAAGTCTTTTAATAAATCTTTATCACTAGCGCCTAGTGCAGCCATTGCAAGTGAAGGATCAACAAGGCATCTTTTTTCACTAGACCTTATTGCTGCTTTACTTCTTATTTTGGGATTCCAAGCTTCCACATTATCAGTTAAGTATAAGTTATCAAAAGCATTTATGTAATCAGCTATTGTTTTCTCGCTTATATCATCTCTTGACAAACGAATATCTTCTCTTAATGTTGTTAGATTAGCTATTTGAGCATTATTTCTAGCTAAGCTTTTTAATACTTTCTTAACTTTTAAAGGATCTCTATCCACTTCATCCACTGTTCTAATATTAATCATAGCAACAGAATCAATATAGTCTTTAGCATAGTCAATGCTCAATTCTTTTGAGACTTCTAACGATTTAGGCCATCCACCGCGAGCAATAAAATATGCATAATCTTCAAGTTCATTTTCGGATATTCCTTTTATGTATGTTGCACCTTCAAAAAGATCTGAAAGAGATACTTCACCAGTCGACTCTTTTGATTCATATAGACTCATAGGTCTCATTCTTAAATTAACAATTCTGCCTGTTCCGGAGTGTTTAGGTTTTGATTTGTTTGCTTCTGCATTTTGAAATACTGTAGCAGACCCTGTAAGTAAATACTGCCCGTTTTCTCCAGTTCTATCAACATCATATCTAACACTATCCCATATTTGAGGAAACTCTTGCCACTCATCAATAAGTCTAGGCTTTTCACCTTCTAACAATAATGATGGCTTAGTACTAGCTATCGCTCTATAGTTTTCAAATTCGTCTGGATCTTGAAATAATATTTCTGATTTGGAAAATTGTTTACAAGTAGTAGACTTACCACACCATTTACACCCTTCTAAAGAAACAGCACCATATAGCTTTAATTTTCTATCTACTAACTTATCTATTATTCTTGGCAGATACTCTTTCATAATTACACCTTCTTTTCACATATAATTTTAGCATGATTTTGTGTATTTGTAAAGTGTTACTTCCGAGTTTGTGACTATTTTACTTCCGAGTTTGTGACCATTTTACTTCCGAGTTTGTGGATTTTTATTTTTCTAACTTTCTTACATTCTCTTTTCCATCAAATATAATTTCAGAATATTCTTTAAAGTATTTATTCTTTTTATGTCTATTAACTATCTTTATTATCTTCTTATCTTTACTTAAATCATAATAAGTAGCAACAAATAATAGCTTTCTTAAAGTAAACTCATCCTTAGGGGTAGCAAATACTTCATAAGCCATGAATCTTGCTTCATCTTTAAAATCAAATAGATTAAGTGAACTTCTATCAATATTATTTAACTCTTCCACTAAATTATCTTCTATAAACAAACACCTATTAGGGCTGTCTATAGCATATAAAAGTCTATTATATGCATTAAATAGTTCTTCACTAAAACCATATTTTTTACAATAATTAACTATTTGATATAAATACATCTCATAAAAAGATATTTTACTTTTATATAAAGCTATTTCTTCTTCAACTGCATTATCATTTTCTTCATCATAATAGTCTTCCACCATGTCTTCTTGCAAATCTATGTAAATAGGATAATCAGAGTCATCAAAATCTAAAGCGTCCATAGTCTCAAATAGTTTACTTGTGCTTATACTATCTTTACCAAAAATAGCATATTGCATTAAGTCTAAAGTATAAAAATCATAACTATTTTTAAGCTTATTTCTATTTTTTATTCTCTTTGCCTGCTTCATCCATATTTCTTTGTTTATTGGCTCCTTATCATAATGAAGACCATTTTCAATAACTAAAGTGTCTGCCACTTGATAATAAGCTTCATTATTAACCTCATTTATTACCATCTGAGATATTAATGATTTTCTAATCAAAAGCATAGCTTTAAGTTCATTTAGTATCCTTTTACTTACACCTTTATAATTAATTATACTATATAAGTTTTCAAGTCTTCTCTCAATTTCAGCATATTTTAGTAAATTATCTTTAATTGTAGAAATTCCTAGCAACGAAAATATTTTCTCGTCAGCAATTGGTGTTAATGCTCTTGTAAAAGTAGGATGGACATTCTCTTCCTTAGCAACTTGGTAAACCAAGCTATAAAAGTCATTTTTAGAAACATCTTCACTAAGACACAAACATCCATTACTAATATAAAAATAGTCGCTATAAACATATATAAAATTATTTAAATTATAAGAAATATCACTAATGATATGAACCCCGTTTCTTGGACATGAGAAACGAGGTTTTTATATGAGTAAATTGAGTTATGAAGATAAAATTAATATATATAAAAAAAAGAAAAATGGTCAATCAAGGAAATCACTTTCACGAGAATATAAAGTCAATGAATTGATAATAGCATATTTATATTATTTAATAGATAAACATGGATATGATATTCTTAGAAAAGGTAAAAACAAATATTATGAACCATATCAAAAAGAACAAATTATAAATCGAGTTTTAATTAACGGTGAAAGTGTTTTTTCAGTAGCAATAGATGAAGGACTATTAAGTTATGGAATGTTGCAAAATTGGATTAAAAAATATAAAGAAAACGGTTATAATATAGTTGAACGAAAGAGAGGACGGTCAACTATGTCTAAAGTAACTAAGAAAAAGGAAAATGAAACTGATAAAGAAAAGATAAAAAGATTAGAAGAAGAAAA
>CADBRE010000049.1 GCA_902797005.1 uncultured Erysipelotrichaceae bacterium
ACTTCCAAAGTATTAAAATCAACACTTATAATTTCTCCATTTTTATTAGTTACAGTATTAAAAAGGTCATCAACATTTACTTTATCAAAACTGTTCATTATAGATTCATTTATTACATAAGTAGATACATTAGTTATTTCATTTTCAGCAAATACCTTTAGTACATCATTAATTTTAGTTTTTAATGTTAAAAACACACTAGAAGACACAAAGAAAATAAGTAAAAGTGCTATCCCTATTTTACTTTTACTACTTAAATATAGTTTAAATCTTCTAAAATGCATTTTCTTTCTCACACTTAATTATACTATAAAGAAAAAAGAACTATTCTAAAATAGTCCTAAGTTAAATACATAATTTGTTATTACTACTAATGTTATAATTATGAATAGTACTAATAGTCCAAGCATTACTTTAGTAAGAGCATTATTCTTTTTAACACTCTTTTCTAGTTCTTCAAATCCTTCAAAATCTTCTTTAGAGAAACTCATCGAGCTTGTAAAGAATGAATTATCTAAATCCATAGTCTTTTCTTTCAATTCTACAAGTTCTCTAGTTTTAGCTATTTGATCTTCAATAGTCTGATCAAGTACTTCTCTTCTTCTTGCTTCTAATTTTTCTCTATCTAACTGTTCTTGTTCTTTCTTTAAATCTATTTCTTTCAAATCTTCTTTTAATGTTCCACTAGTTCTTTCTTCATTTATTGGTAAAGTAACATCATCTTCACTTCCACCTAATAAGTCACTAAGTAAGTCTTCACCAGCTTTATGAATAGTTACAGTATTAATTAAATCTACAATTGTTCTCTCTTCAGTATTAAGTTCTTCATCTTCTTCAATAGGTTCTTCTTGGGATTCATATGTTTCAATTTCTTTTAAGATATCATATTCTTTAGTTCTAAGCTTTTTGTATCTTTCAGCTTCATAGTTTACACTTCTATTTTGTTTAGCTTTTTCAAGTATTGAAATTATATCATAATCCTTAGTTTTACTTTGAGTTTCTTCTTGAGTACTTGCTGGAGTTTCCACTACAACACTTCTTCTTTCACGAGGTTTTTCTCTAGACTCTTCCACATATTTCCTTATCTTTTCTAGATTTATAGTCTTACCATTACTTTCTAAAACTTTAATGTTATTATTAGTTCTAACATCTCTTAAATCACTAGTTTTAATATCTTCATATAGTGAGTCATTTTTTTCTACTCTACTCAAAGGTTTTTCTTCTAAAGATACATTATTATACCTATCCATTCTTGTACTCATACTATTCACCACTATAATAATACCACAACTTTATTGTTTTTAGAAGAGTAAATTGAAAATTAGTTTTCTATATCGTTATTAAGCACATAATTAGATACTGCCATGAAGTTTTCGTCATAGTTATATTTCTTTTGTCCAAACTTAATCCACATATCTGAGAAAGAGTTATTATCCTTTAACAATGCTTGTACTTCAAAATTATTAAAGGTAGTATTACCTTCTTGTTTATTTAAATCAACATATTTTTCATATAGTTTACTTTGAATATCGCATTCTAGTTTATCACAGTTATATGCAAAAATAGCTTCTTTTGTTTTCTTTTCATCAAACTCTAAAAACAACTTTTCTAACTCTTCTCCATCTACCAAATCTCTAAGAATATTATGAACTGCATCATGCTCAATTTTCATCTTTTCTTCCTTAGATATTTGGAACTGCGTTAAATCACCAATTATAGTTTCACCTAACTCATGAATAGCAAGCATAAATACAACTTTCATTATGTCTATATCATAGTCAAATTCACTTTTCATAGCTATTGCAAGCATCTGTGTTCCAAAGATATGTTCAGCTACACTTTCTATTCTTTCTTTTTGAACATTCCAGTCTTTCCATCCAGTTCTTATAGTATCTTTAAGTTTATTACAAATCACATAATATCTAATTACATTTTCTTCTTTTGTCATAACACTCCTTTATCATTTTTGATGTAGTACTTTTTCAATTTCATTAATTAACTCATCCTTATTTGGAATATAATAAGTATAAGTAGATGTAAATATTTTATTGGATAGTCCACCAAGAGCGTATTCCATAGTTATTTCATTTTTACCTTTGCAAAGTATAATGCCTATAGTTTCATTATCATACTCATCTCTAATTTCTTTGTTATAGTAGTTTAGATACATATTCATCTGTCCAGCATATTCTGGTTTCATATCGTCCATTTTCAAATCAATTAAAACATAAGATCTCAATATCTTATTATAGAAAACAAGATCAACATAGTAATGAGTATTATTATCAAGTGTTATTCTCATTTGATTGCCAACATACATAAACCCTTTACCTAGTTCCATTAAGAATGATGATAAATGATTAATCAATTCTTTTTCCAATGTTTTTTCTTTTAGTTTTGGTTTGTTCTCTTTAATACCTAAAAATTCAAATACATATGGTTCTTTTAATATGTCATTTGCTGAAGCAATAGTTTGTCCTTTATTTGATAGCTCATATACTTTTTCTTTATTTACTGTTCCATCAGACAACAATAACCTTTGAAATAAACAAGAATCAATTTGTCTTTTTAATTCTCTTTTAGACCACTTAGAGTTTATACATTCATTCTCATAGAATCGTCTTTCTGCATCGTCTTCAATATAAATCAAATAGCAGTAATGAGACCAGCTCAATTTTCCAGCCAGTGGTTGGAAATTCTTATATTTATTATAGAATAGTCTCATATTGTAAAGACCTGATAAACCAAAACCGCTTCCAAAACTATTTCTTAGTTTCTTTGATAATTTAAGTAATACTTCTTTACCATATTCAGCACGAATATTTCCATTTTGCTCGTTTTCCACTATTGTCTTGCCTATATTAAAATAAGTGCTTACTAAAGTTTCATTTATTTGATAAGCCATCTTAGTTTTGTTTTGAGATATAATTTCAGATATCTCTTTAAATAAAACATTTACAACTTCATCATTTTCAATAACTTTTTCTTTTATTTCAGTTTTCATGCTTTCTCCTTTCTGAATAAGTAATTAATACTTAATTCTATTTTCTTTCTTACATACAAGAGTATTATAACAATTTATACTGGTACTAACAAGCAAACAAATTGGTTTTTTTCATTTTTCATTTTACATTTGCTATTAAAGTTTATTTATATTATAATTTAACTAGGAGGAATAAAGATGGAAAAAGTAGTTATTGATAAAAATGCTTGTATTGGATGTGGACTTTGTGTTTCTAGACATCCAGAATATTTAGTTTTTGATGAAATGGGACAAGCTGATCCAGTAGGAAAAGAAGTAACAAGCGAAGATAAAGCTAGTTTACTAGAGACTGTTGAAATGTGCCCTACTGAAGCTTTTAGAATTGAAGATATTAAAGAAGACTAAAGAGCCCTTATTTAAGAGCTCTTTTACTTTAAGCTATATAGCTGTTTAACCTCTTTAATTGATAGTTCTCTGTATTCTCCACTTTTAAGACCACTTAAGTTAAGAAAAGCATATCTTTCTCTTTTTAATTTTAATGTGTCATATCCTAAAAGTGCAAACATATCTTTAACCTGGTGATTTCTTCCTTCTGTAATTATAACTTTTACATAAGAAGAATCACTTTTTTTGTCATATCTATCCATTTTAAATAAAGCTTTCTTAGTCTTCATACCATTAAGCACTACTCCATCACTTAGCTTCTTAGCATCTTCTTTTTTAAAAAAACCTTTTACCTTAGCTAAGTATTCTTTCTCTACATTGTGAGATGGATGAGTTAAAATATTAGATAGTTCTCCATCATTTGTAAGAAGTATTATACCGGTAGTGTCATAATCTAGTCTTCCTATTGGATATATTCTATCAGTAGTTTTTATTAAATCAACAACAGTTTTTCTTCCCTTTTCATCTTTACTAGAAGATATAACTTCTCTAGGTTTATAAAGTAAATAATACTTTTTATTATCTTTTTTTAATAATTTACCATTTACAACTACTGCATCACTTTCATTAATTTTAGTGCCTAGTTCTTTTACCACTTCGCCATTTACACTAACTTTACCTGCAGTTATTAACTCTTCTGCTTTTCTTCTTGATGCAACACCACATTCACTTATATACTTTTGTAATCTTATCATTTTAAACTACTCCCTTTTTCATATACATTATAAAGGAAAAAGAGGTAAATTACAATTATTTATTCATAATAAAAAGTAGTTTATTAGACTACTTTTATAATTGCTTATGTATTAATTCACTGTTATCTGATATGGACTGTCTATTGTCCCGTTTCCTGATAGCCAAAGAGTATTTGCTGTTAGTGATAAGACAGGTCTAACAGCGAAAGAATTCGTCACGTGGTTGACGTTGTGGTAGCCAGGGCTCGCAGACCCGCGGACATACCATGCGAAAGTAAGGGACGAAGAATTGAAGCCACTAGGGCTCATTGTCCACCACCAGCTAGTACCAGTAATAGACTTTTCAGCAGTTGTACCTGTTGCATTAGCATTCAAATAATACCATGCATTTGGACTGTTTGTTCCTGATTTTCCTCCTGCAAAAGTTACTTCATCTGCTGTCATTAAGGCAATTGGATAATCTAGATATCCATTTGTGAACTCGCCTCCATTAATGTTATAAACATCTTTTGAATATCTGTCTTCTTTTGAATTACCATTTACAAACGCCCATTCTACTCTTTCTTTAAATCCAGTTGTACTTGCTCCGCATGCATATGATGGAGTACTTGTCCTTTTGTTAAATCCAAATCCAATATCAGGTTGCATCACTGTATTTCCGCTTCTATCATTACAATATACCGCTTTTGTATCTATATAATCTTCATATTCAGTATTTTCAAATGTAGCTTTGTAGAAATTATCTACTGCTGTTTTTA
>CADBRE010000050.1 GCA_902797005.1 uncultured Erysipelotrichaceae bacterium
AGTCATAAATTACAAATAAAATCATAGTAATCTATAGGAGGATTAATATGGTAAATAAACAAAGTATGTGGTTTTTGACATTGTTGAGTCTTGTATTAGTACTTGGAGTATATTATGTTACAATGCCTAATGATCTGTTAAGCAGTAAAATTACTAGTGATGAAGTAACAGATGTATTAGATGTAAAAGTATCAGAAGGAGATGCACTTATTGCAATGCGTGCCAATAGAGATGAAGAAGTATCTCTAGAAATAGAAAAACTAGAAAGTGTACTTACTAGTGATTCATCATCTGTTGAAGCCAAAAATAAGGCATTTGAAGATCTTAAAGTTTTAAATCTTAATGTAAGTAAGGAAGAAGAACTTGAAAAGAAGCTCGAAGAAAAGTTTGGAATAAAAAGCTATATTGAAGTTAATAATGATAATGTTAAGGTAGTAATTAATTCTAAAGAACATGATGCCTCCTTAGCAAATAATCTTATGAGAAGTGTGCAAGAAGAATATGAAGAAAAAATGTATATAACTATAGAGTTTGAATAAATAGCAAAATAGTAGTTTACTCATAGAATATAAGTGAAGTAGGTGAGTAAATGAAAAAAGTATTAACAACTAGAGAAAGAGAGGTATTTGAATTACTAGTTAAAAATTATACAACTAGAGATATATCAGATAAGCTTTATATAAGTGAAAAAACAGTAAGAAATCATATATCTAATGTGATGCAAAAATTAGGAGTAGAGACTAGAACTGCAGCTGTTATTGAGCTTTTTAAAATTAATGAATTATCTTTTTAAAATGGCTATTTAGTCATTTTTTCTTTATATGTAAATATAATTAGTTAGAGGTGCTTTTTATGTTAAAGAAAATGTCTTTAAGAAAAATAGCAGTTACAAGTGTATCGCTTTTTTTAGTAGCTATTATATATTTGTTTCCTAGTAATGACAAGTTAAATATAAATAAATCAATAAGTTATGTAGATGAAGAAGATTTCGAAGTGGTTTATTTAATTGATAAGAATAATTATGTTAGTGAAGTGAGTATAGCACTAGATAATGATGTTTTTGAAGAGAAACTAAAAGAAAAGTTAGAAATATTAACTGATAATAAAAAAAGTGATAAACTCCCCAAAGGATTTAAAAGTGTAATACCTGGAAATACTAAGGTTCTTTCTCTTGAAGTTAAAGATGATATTGTAACTGTAGATTTTTCTAAAGAATTATTAAGTGTATCTTCTATGGATGAAGAAAAACTTATTGAAGCTATTGTATATACATTAACTGAAGAAGAAAGTATATCTAAAGTAATAATAAAGGTTGAAGGTAAAGTGCTTGAAAGGTTACCAAACTCTAATAAGCTACTTCCTAATGTTTTAGATAGGACTTATGGTATTAATAAAAATTATGATATAAATAATCTATATAATTTAACTAAGACTACAATTTATTATAGTGGAGAAGAAGATGGAATAAAATACTATGTACCAGTTACTAAAATTACTAATAATAATGATGAAAAAGTTACTGTAATTGTTAATGAACTTAAGAGCAGCTTACTTTATCAGAGTAATTTGAGTAGTTATTTGAGCAACAAGGCACAGCTGAAAAAGTATGAACTTGAAGAAGAAGTAATGAATTTAACATTTAATGATAAGATATTTGATTCTATTTATGATAAAAATATTTTAGAAGAAGTTGTTTATACAATAGGTAAAAGTATAAAAGAAAATTATAATGTAAAAAGCGTTGTGTTTTATGTGGATGATGATGAAATAACAAGTTTTTAAATATGAAAAAAACTCTAACAATTGTTAGAGTTAATTTTTTTAAATGGCGTCTCGGAGACGATTCGAACGTCCGACCGACGGCTTAGAAGGCCGTTGCTCTATCCTGCTGAGCTACCGAGACATCAGCTAATGACAAAATAAATTATACAATAAAAAAGTGAAATATGCAAGAGCTTTTTTAATATTTTTTAAAAGTGCCAAATAAGATACAAATCATGGGAACTTTGTGTCTCTCTATTAATATGATACTTGTATTTAAAAATATACATTGTGTACACTCTATTTACGCGTGAAAATGTCAAATTTAGTGTATTTTTAAAAAAATTCAATTAAAAAAAAGTGTTTTTCCAATTTTTTTCGTACATATAAGGTAGGAGGGCAAAAAAGGCATGAATAAAAAAATTGAGGTTTTACAAGAAGATAAGATTGATTGTGGAGCTGCTTGCTTATTATCTATAATTCGTTACTATGGTGGGAACGTGCCACTTGAAGAAGTTAAGGATTTAGTTAATACTAGCAAAAATGGGACTAACGCTTTGGATATTATTAAAGGTGCAAAAGAAATTGGACTTGAAGCCGTGGGAAGAAAGATGACTTTTGATGAGCTAATAAAATCTAAGCATTTATTTCCATTAATTGCTCACATCAAAAAGGGAAACTTTTATCATTTTATTGTTATCTATAACTGTGATGAATCTAAAGAAAAGCTAGCTATTATGGATCCAACAGTCGGAATTGAAAAGATTACATTTAATGATTTTAAGGAGAAATATCTAGGTACTGTTTTAATCTTTTCTAGAAGAAGAGATTTGCCTAATATAAAAAATGACAATCATCTATTAAAAGTTATCTTCTCTTCTTTGGTTAAAGATAAGAAAAGAATAATTCTTTTAGTCATTGTATCCTTATTAGTGTTTTTCTTTAATCTCTTGGAAATACTTTTATTTCGGTATTTAACTGTTAATAAGGTAAGCAGAATTATTTCTTACATATTTATTCTTGCACTGTTTATTATTGTTAAAGAAAGTACTGTGTATTTAAGAAATAAGATATTTCTTAAGTTAAAGTATTACCTTGATAAGAAAGTTAATGATGAAGCTTTTGAAAGACTCATGCGCCTTCCTTTGATCTACTACAAGAATAAGACCACTGGAGAAATAGTTAGTAGAATTGATGATTTAGATATGCTCAAAGATATCATTTTAGATATAATTTCTAATGTATTTATTAATTTTTTACTTATCCTAGTTTCTTTATATTTATTATTTAAAGAGCACATTTTATTAGCTTTCATTTCTTTATCTTTTATATGTATTTATTTTGCTCAAGTTCTTGTATTTACTAAAAATTACAAGAAGAAGGCTAGATATGTGCAGGAAAGCAAGGGTTTTTATACATCTACCTTAATAGAGAAAATCGAGGGATATGAAACTATAAGTAATTTGAATATACAAGAAAGTGAAACAGACAGTATAAAAAATGCTCATAACAAATATCTAAAGTCTTCCATGAGTGTCAACACACTTTTTGCAATTAACGAATTAATAAAATCTACCCTTTTTACAGCTAGTAACATACTGGTTATTCTAATTAGTTCGTATTATTTAGAACTTAGTGAAGTTATGATTGTTTATATTTTATTTAGTTACTTATCTAGCTCGGTTAAATCTATTTTAGATGGAGTACCTAATATGTATTTTGCTTTTATGAATCTTGATAAGGTAAATCGTATATTAGTGCATGATGAATCTATGAATAGGAATGTAACTTTAAATGGGAATATCGTATTTAAGAATATTGAATATGAAGTAGGAGGTAAAAAGATACTATCAAACTTAAATCTTAAGGTTAAGAAAGGAAGTAAAGTGTTTCTTACCGGTCAAAGTGGTAAAGGGAAAAGCACTCTTCTTAGAATACTTATGAAGTATAATCCAAGATATAAGGGAGAAGTTTATATAGGTAAATACAATTTGAAAGAAATACATAGTGAAGAAATAGCAAAAGAAATTACTTATGTAAGTCAAAATGAAGTTTTGTTTACTGGCACTATCAAGCATAATTTGGTTCTAAATAGGGACATATCTAATGAAAAGCTTGATAAAGTTATAGATATATGTGAGCTTAAAGAAGTTATTAATTCAAGAAAGCTTTTACTTGATTCAATGGTAGAAGAAGGTGGTTTTAATCTTAGTGGTGGCGAAAGACAAAGAATAATTCTAGCAAGAGCTTTACTTAAAGATAGTGATTATTTACTAATAGATGAAGCACTTAGTGAAGTAGATCTTTCCTTAGAGAAAAAGATAGTTACAAACATACTAAATGAGTTTAAAGATAAGACTATAATCTATGTTTCTCATAAGAAAGAAATGAAAGAATTATTTGAAAAAATATTTGATATAGAAGGAGGTAACTATGACAGAAGAAGAACTTAGCGAAGTAACCGGTGGAATCTCTTGGGGACTATTAGGACTTGGTGGTGCACTTGTGACTTTTCTTCTAGGATTTCTAGAAGGTATAACTAATCCAGTAAAATGCGGAAAGTAATTAGTTTAAATAATTATATGAAAGGAGGATTATATGAGTGATACAGAACTAGCTAATGTATATGGTGGATTTGGAATAGTATCAGCTATTATGAATACACATGTGGTACTTAGAATAGCAAGAACTCTAGTAAGACTATTAATAAGAAGATAAATTGATGATAAAAATATTTAGAAAGGAGTAGCTTATGAGTAACGATGAACTTCAAAATGTAGTAGGCGGAATTGCTTGGACAAGTGCTTTTTTATCAGCAATAACAAAAGCGGTAACTACTATATATGATATAGCTAAAAGATTTGGTTCTTCATATGTAAGAGCTAAAACTGGAAACGTATGTGCATTTTGATGTAAGGGAGATTTTTCTCCCTTACAAAATATTTAAGAAAGGAGAAAATTAGTATTGAAACAAAAGAAGAATTAGAGTATAATATAGGCATAATCAGTACCAATAAAAGTATTTCTGATTACATAAATGAAGACAAAAGAAAAAAGAAGTATCTTTCATATGGCAATTGTAAAGATTTTATTGCTTTACCTTATGAAGAAATGGAAGAGTTGTTTTC
>CADBRE010000051.1 GCA_902797005.1 uncultured Erysipelotrichaceae bacterium
AATTATATGAAGGTTTTAGTAGTTGGAAGAGCTAGTTTAGATACATATTTAAGTATTGATGGATTTATTAAAGAGAAAATGCGCGCTAGTATTAAAGGTAAGTTAGAATGCCCTTCAGGATCTGCATTTGTTAGTGCTTCACTATTATCTCTTTGGGGTGAAGAGTCATATTTTAATGGTGTGATTGGAAGAGATGATGCTGGGAATAAAATATTAAGATATGCAAAAAATATAGAATTAAATACTGATTATTTGTTAACCAGTAATATAGAAACAACTAAAAACTTTGTGCTATTAAATAGGTATAATTCTTCTAATTCTCTTTTGACAAATATAGCAAAAGATGAAACTAGTTCTGTAGATATAAATATAAAGCCAGATATAATTCTAATGGATAGTGAAGAATATTATTTATCTAAAAATGCAATAGAGGCTTTTCCAAGTAGTACAAAAATTATGAATCTTTATAATATAAATGAAAATACATTAAAGTTATGTAAACAATGTGATTATATTATATGTTCTAAGGAGTTTGCTGAGTTAATAAGTAAAGAAAGAATTAACTATTCAAGTCCAGAAACATTAAAAAAAGTGTTAAATCTTTTATGTAATACTTATAATTCTGAAGTTATTATTACCTTGGGCAATAAAGGTTGTCTTTATAGGGTTGATGACAAAATTAAAATAATGGGTGCTATTAAAGTGATGAATAAAGATGAAACTGGTGCAAGAGACATTTTTGCGGGTGCTTTTGCTTATGGAATAGGTAAGGGGTTACCAATTGAAAAATGTTTGAAAATAGCAATTGTGGCTTCTGGGCTATCAGTTAAAACTGTTGGTTCAACTACAAGTATTCCAGATATAACAGAGGTATATAAAATATATGAGAAGAATAGATGATCCATTTATAGCTAGTTATCCATTTGTAGATTTGCATGGTGAAGATAAAATTGGAGCTATTGTAAAAGTAAATGAGCTTATAAATGACTCATTAAAACTTAAAAGCTATAATATAGTTCTTATACACGGAAAAGGAACAGGTGCTTTAAAAGAAGCAATTCATGATTATTTAAGAAAAGATAAAAGAGTAGAAGATTTTAAACTTGATAATATGAATGATGGTATAACAGTTGTAAAACTAATTAACAATTAAAAAAGCAATCTCTTATTCGGGATTGCTTTCTTTTGGTTTAATGTGAATATATCTTTTTTCTTTATATGTTTGTCCTAAGTAATTAACTGTGTATTCTACTTCGTATTCACCAGGTTTTGTATTATCAATTGAGTTAACAGTAGTACATGCTCCAGTACAATTACTAATCTTATAATTTATATCGCTAGAAGATAATGTGTCAGTTACATCTAAATTATTTACTAAGAACTTGATTGTTTTAGTGCCTACATCTGGAATAGTATCACCTACAAAATAGTTTGGATTAATATATGAACTACCTCCAGAGGTTATAGCTTCAAGTTTTATATCAAATGTTGTCGTTGAACCAGTTAAATTAGCAGTAGCGCCGTCAGATGAGTTATCTTTAAATATACTGTATGCACTTTTTACGACTACCGAATCATAGCCAGTTGTGTCATTTATTGTAAAACTATTATCTTTAGTACGACCAACATATACTAAGTTTTCACCACTTCTTAAATAGATGTCATATCCAAAATCACCAATTTTTGTATTGTTATATTCAAGTCTGAGATTTAAATATTTTTCTGCATATTCACCATAGTTTGTATTGAAATAATTAGTTAATGCATCAATATTGACAGCATCTGGTTCTGGAAGAGCATTCCATGAAAGGTTAGCTGAATGACCAGTTTCTACTATATTTAGGCCAGATACATTTTCTAATTTGCTAAATCTTGTACTTGTTTCTGTTGGTTCGGTTCCAGAAATAAAGTAATGTGTTTCTTTTAAATCCTTTGGTGTACTTTCACTTGCTAATCTTGCTGGAATAGTTTCAAGTTCTACCTCTGCAGTTGTTATACCTTTTGGAACACTAAATCTACCGGATTTCATTATATTTTTTGTTAATAGTGATTCAATCTTGTTTCTTTGTACTCCGGAAGCACCGAAAGTAGTGTAGTGTTCTTTATCTAGTTCATCAAATCCATACCAAAATGCTATTGATACTTCAGGGTTATAAAATGCTGCCCATACATCTTGTACAACGCTTTGTGATAATCCATTTCTTCTTAATGTATCAGGATCGTATGAACTTGTACCTGTTTTAGTCGCAATATCAGTAGAACTTACTCTGGCTGCAGAAGGGGTAACAGCAAGAAGCATATTAGTTATTAAGTATGCAGTTGTTTCTTTCATAACTCTTTCTCTAGGATATGTTACTTCTTGTTTATCACCAGATTCTTTATATACTACATATTTTACTGAGTGTGCTTCTTCATAATATCCGCCATTTGCAAAAGCAGAATAGGCAGCTGCTAAAGCAACTGGGTTAGTTCCTTCAAATGCACCTATAGAACTCGATTCTAGTATAACGCCATTATCATTTCCTGGTGTGATTCCTAGTGATGTAGAGAAGTTCCATTTTTGAGTGTTTGTTGTTGCTCTAAAGGTTTGAAGAGCACATGTGTTCATTGATTTTGATAAAGCTGTTTTGGCTGTCATAAGTCCATAGTTTTCATCGTTCCAGTTATATATTATTCCACCGCCTGTATATGTTGTTTCTTCATCAAATAGTGGAGTATATGTTGACCAGTTAAGATATTCAATCGCTGGGCCGTAATCAAGAATAGGCTTAATTGTTGAACCTGGATGCTTTTTAATCATAGTTGCATAATTGTATGAACGTTCTCCAGTGTTTTCTCTATGAGCTCCGACTGCTAAAATACCAGAATTATTGTTATCAAGTACTGCTACAGCTAATTGAACTTTTTCATCTGTAAATTCATAGCCGTATGTTCCATCATACACACTATTAATAGCGTCTTGTTTGTCTTTATCAAAATATGTATATATTTCTATTGGTACTTTATATGGGTTTACATCATACTTATTAATTACTTCTTCAACTACTGTATCTATATATCCTTGATATGGTCTAGATGATGGGGCTGTTTGCTTAACTAATCTAGTTACTGGTATTTTTTTAGCTATTTCTGCTTGTTCTTCAGTTATGTAGCCATGTCTTTCCATTAAATTAAGGACAATATTTCGTCTAGCTTCAGCATCTTCTGGATAAACAAATGGATCATATCCACTTGGGGCTTGGAACAAACCAGCAAGTAGTGCTGCTTCTGAAATAGAAACATCCTTAGCACTTTTACCAAAGTAAGTTTGTGATGCTTGCTCAACTCCGTATGCTTCATTTCCTAAGAACTCAGAGTTTAAATACATGCTAATGATATCTTGTTTAGTGTAATTCTTTTCAATTTTGAACACTGCCATATAAATATCTGTAAACTTTCTTATTATACCTGCAATACCTTCACTTACAGTATCAGTAAACGCATTCTTAGAAAGCTGCATTGTTAGGGTAGAAGCACCACCGGCACCGCTTGTTCCAATAGCTTGTCCAAATGAGGCCTTTAAGAATCTAGCAATATCAACACCATTATGTTGGAAAAATCTAGAGTCTTCGGTAGCAACTAATGCATCTATAAGTACTTCAGGTAATTCTTCATATGAAAGCTTTATTCTTTTTTCAACATTCTCTCCTGACTTCATGCCTAGTGTAGCAAGAACATTATTGTCTTTGTCATAGATTATACTTGAGTCTTTATCAAATAATTGAGTTTCGCTAAACTCTGGAGCTTTAATGATAATATAAGTTGTGAAAATTATAACTAATAATACAACTCCAATTGCGCCTAAAGTTATGAATGTTAAAATGTTATAACCCATTTTCTTTTTATTCTTTTTCTTAGGTTTATCATCTTTTTCTCCCTTTTTATTCTTAAGCCTATTTTTAATCTTATCCTTCTTATTTTTAATCTTATTAAAATTAATTCTACTATTTGCCATTTTCATTCTCCTTTAAATAAACTTCATCAATTACTTTAATGTAATCTATTCTTGGCATATATCCCTCTTTAATAATATGCCCCTTTTTTTCAATAATTTCCCATGGAATGCTCTTTCTTTCTGTATTATCTATAAAATCAATTAAATCTTCACCCTTAAAGAGTATAAACTTATTGTTCATAAATATAATTAGAAATGCAATGCCCCCATGTCTTAAAATATTTCTTATGTGAAGAACTTGATGCTCTTTAATATTACTTAGAGGAAACGCTGTTTTACTTTTACATTCTTTAGCATCGAACTCAACATATTTTCCTTTGTATATACCATTGTAGTCTAAAGTTGATGTTTCTGAGAATACCGCTTTGTCTATTAAAGTTGTCTTAGCAGATCGATAACTTATGTTTAAAACTTTAATAGGTGTTGGTTTTTTATATATGACAGCTATATCTTTAGAAAGATAATAAGTATTTGCATTATTTATAATGTGTTCTAAGAACATACCTCTATTTGAGTAATTTATATTTTTGTAACTTGGCATTTTCTTCACCTCTTTAATTATACTATATATATAGAAAAAAATCTATTTTACACTTACTTTTAGACAATTAAACGTAAATTATAATTAGCGTGATTTATTTAAAAGTGCAATAATAAATACAAAATAGTTGACAACTGATATTTAATATGGTACAATTATAAGTGTTCAGGGGGTTAACTGAACAAATGATGATTATAGTTTGTTTACTAACTGTCTTTAAAAGTTAGTGGACAAATCGTAACTTTAATTTTATATATATCGTAAATTAGTAGAAGGATAAAGGGCGCAAAAGCTCTTTTTTCTTTCTCAAAGTGCTTGAAAACAGATTGTTTATGTGCTATAATAACTAGCGAAATGAAGGGAGGGAAATGTAGTGACAAGAGTCGAAGTAAAGAATGGTAACGTAGAAAATGCTTTAAAAAGATTTAAAATTAAAGTTCAACGTAGTGGTGTCCCTTCTGAAATGAAGAAAAGAAAAGAATATTCTAAACCTGGAGTAGTAAGAAGAGAAGCTAAAAAAGAAGCAATTAGAAATGCTAGAAGAGCTAATAGAAAACATAATTAATGGGGAGGCTTTAATATGCTTTATGGAAAAATAAATGAAATGGTAAAAGAGGCGATGAAAAGTCATGATAAGGATACATTAAGTACTTTAAGACTTTTAAAAAGCGCTGTTGATTTACAAAGAATTAATAATAAACTTGATGAGGTAACAGATGACACCGTTATAGAAGTTGCTTCTCGTCAAGTAAAACAACATAAAGAAAGTATTGAAGAGTTTAGAAAAGCAGGAAGAGATGATTTGGCTGATGGCTTAGAAAGAGAAATTAAAGTAATAAGTAATTTCTTACCAAAGCAATTATCTAAAGAAGAATTAGAAGAAGAACTAAATAAAATCTTTGATGAGGTTAAACCTGAAGG
>CADBRE010000052.1 GCA_902797005.1 uncultured Erysipelotrichaceae bacterium
AGTAACAAAATAATTATAAGCAAAACAGAGATTAAAAAATCTTTCTTACTCACAACTACCACCTCCTCAAGTTTTAATATTTTCTTCTAGTAACACATGGTGAACTTGATTTGGTAAGACACCTAACAGTCTTATATTTTCCGTGTATTCATTATACCTTTTTAGTCTTATTTGAGTCAATATAAAAAGCGAAAACAATTTCGCTTATTTTAATTTGCCATTTCTATATTTTCTTCTGTAAGTTTTACCATAGCCAATTCATTAGATTTATGTTCTTCTTTTGTTTTAACTTTGATAAAGTTAGCAGTATGCCCAGTATAAAAACCTTCTTTTTCTTCTTCAAACAATACTTCCATATCTCTTCCTATATATTTGTTATAAAACTCTTTTTCTAGTTCTTCTGAGATTGAAAGAAGTTCTTTTACTCTCTCCTTTTTGACATTGCCGTCTATCTTTTCCTTAATTTTACTAGCTACTGTACCTTCCCTATCACTGTAAGGGAAAACATGTACTTTAGTAAATCCAATTTTCTTAATGAACTCCATGCTTTCTTTATGCATTTCATCAGTTTCTCCAGGAAATCCAACTATAACATCTGTTGTAATGCTCAAATCCTTTTTAATACTTCTTATGTAATTGATTCTTTCTTCAAAATATGCTTTATCGTATTTCCTGTTCATTAATTTTAATACCTGATCACTACCTGATTGAAGAGGAATATGTAGATGCGGTACAAAAACATCACTATTTTTAAATACATCTAACACTTCATCTGTTAATTCATTTATTTCTATTGAAGATACTCTTAATCTCTTTAATCCTTTAATCTTAACTAAATCTCTTACTAAAGCTGCAAAATCATATTCTCCATCATTATATTTACCAGTATGAATACCAGTTAAAACTATTTCTTTATATCCATTATTAACTAAAGATATAACTTCTTCAATAACACTTTCATGATTTTTACTTCTAACACTTCCTCTAGTAAAAGGGATAACACAATATGAACAAAATGCATTGCATCCATCTTCTATTTTTACATACGCTCTTGTTCTATCATATGCTCCTTTTATTTCCATATCTTCAAAAGAAGCTCCTCTTAAGTTAAAGAATCTTTCTATTCTTTCTTTATTATCTAAGTATTCTAAAACATAATCCACAATTTTACTCTTATCTTTATTTCCAATAACTATATCTGCATTTATAGTATCTAGCTTACCTGTATTATAACAATTTTGAGAGAAACAACCGCAAACAACAATCACACTACCTGGATTATCTCTTCTCAAACTATTTATTACTTGTCTACTCTTTCTATCAGCCATATTAGTTACTGTGCAACTGTTTACAACATATACATCTGCATTTTCTTCAACATAAGAAAAACCTTTTTCTATAAAAAGGCTATAAATATATTCGCTTTCATATGTATTAACTTTACAACCAAGTGTTTTTATATTAAATGTCATAATGCTCTTCTAAACTCCTTTAACGCTTCTAGGAAAGCTTCTTCTTTAGCATATCTATTATCAAAAGTAACGGTCTTTGCATTATCAAAATCAACTTTAGAGATTCTAACTCCCCCTAGATCTTTTTCTGATTCATAATTAACAACTCCAGTAGAAGCTCGTTTGATTAACTCATCATAACTAATAACAGCTTTATCTTCTTGTTCTGCTTCATACCTTTCTATTTCTCTTTCGTGTTCATCCATTTCTCCAGAAATTTCCATTTGTTTAATTCTTGCATCTAGTTCTTCAGCACTGATAATTGCAACTTCTTCTTGCTCATTTTCAAAACTACTTATTTCCTCATGAATAGCTGGTTCTTCTTTAAAATCAGCTTTTATCTGTTCTACATGAACAGGTTCCTCCACTAAAACAGGTTCTTCAGCATCCGTATTATTAAGAAAGCTTTCAATATTTTTGCTTAAATCCTCTTCCTCTTCTTTGTAATTACCACTTAACATTAACTTAGCCAAATAAACCATAAATATAACTATAAGTATAATCATTACAACAAAAAGAACTAAAAGAAAATCACCCTTTACTAAAATATTAACAAAATTATCTATTGCTTCTTTCATATACTTCACCTTAACAATTTCTAGATTAATTCTATCACAATAATAATTAAAATAAATATCTTTATTATACCTTTTACACCAAATTTGTCAATATACATTTCAATTTACAATAAAAGATTTAAGCAATATCACTTAAATCTTTTAAAAAGCGTTTTCTTTATTTCACTATATTCCTTCTTTTCTATTAATTCATTATTAATCACTTTTCTAGGGTTTTCTATTAACAACTGCTCAGAACAAGTTTTTAAATACTTTTCATATATAATTCTTAATTGCTCATAGAAATTATCATAACTATGATGAATATCTGTTGCAATAAAAGAAGCCATTTTATGTTTCATAATAAGATTTGCCACTCTTTTAGCTTGTTTACCATACTTTCCAAAGAAAGAACCAACATCCAATTGTAGTAATGCACCATGTTTAAGTAATTCATTAAGCAATAAAGGATTTTCTTGTATAAATGAATATCTTTCTGGATGCGCGACTATTAAGACAATCCCGCTATTTCTAAAAGAAAACAAGAGGTCATAGATTCCTTGATAAAAGTTATCCATAGAAAACTCAAACAAAAGATATCTGCTGCCATTTAGTGTCGTGAACTTGTTTTCTTCGAGCAATTCTTTTAAATTATATTCAATAAAAGCTTCATTACCCAAGTAAAGATTAACATTAATACCTAGTTCTTGAGCTCTTTTTTTAAGAGTTTCTAGTCTTTCTCTAAGTATAGATACTGGTGCATCATATCTACTACCATTTATATAATGTGGTGTCAATATGATATCTGTTACACCTTCACTTTCAGCATCTGTTAATATATCTAATGATTCTTTTAAACTCTTAGATCCATCATCCACATTATATATTATATGACTATGTATATCTATCATTCGTTATAGTACCTATTATAGTGATTATATTTGCTTTTACTTCCAGGCATTTTATTAACAACAACACCAGCAATTTTATGTCTAAACGCTTCTAAACTCTTTATTGTATTTTTAAGCATCTCAACAGGGGTTTGCTTATAAGCACTTATTACAACTATCCTGTCAACTAACTCTGCCATTACTAAAGAGTCAGTCAAATCTAGCATTGGAACTCCATCAAAAATTACTAAATCATATTTACTCTTTAGCTCCTCACACAATTTCTTATTTTTTTCTGAAGCCAGTAGCTCAGTAGGATTTGGAGGTACAGATCCCATGGTAAGAACAAATAAATTATTATATTCTGTCTTTTGTACATAAGTATTAAACTTTTTAATATCATCTATAAGTAAATTAGATAAACCTTTTTCATTAGAAAGATTAAATATCTCATGTATTCTACCACATCTCATATCGCAGTCAACTAATAGCACTTTAAGATTGTTTTGTGCAAAAGCTAAAGCTAAATTAGAACTTATAAAACTCTTTCCTTCGCCAGAAACTGATGAAGTTATAAGTATTGTTTTAATCTTTTCATCAACCTGTGAAAACTGAAGATTCGTTCTAATAGTTTTAATAGCTTCACTTACTTGAGACTTTGGATGAGCATTAATAACTAATTCATTATTCATTTGCTTTCTCCTTTCTTTTCTTAGGAGCATTTAAAACAGGTACTCTCCCTAAAACCACTAATCCCGTTTTCTCTTCTACTTCTTCTGCAGACTTAATAGTAGTATCAAAATAAAACATTACGAATATTACAGCTAAAGCTAAAACTACACCAATAGCTAATGCAATTATACTCTGTTTAACTACACTAACATTATAAGGTTTAACTTCTTCTTCAGCATAATCGATTATACTTATATTTTGAATATTATAGATTTTTACTACTTCATCAGAAAATACATCTGCTATTTCATTTGCTATTTTTTGTGATAATTTACTATCTTCATCACTTACTGATATTCTAAGTATTTCAGTATCAGCTTTATTAGATACACTTACCTTTTTACTAAGCTTTTCACTATTTGTTTGCAATTCCAAATTATTAATGACCTTTGACAAAACTCTTTTACTTTTAATTATCTCACCATAGGTAGAAACTAGCTTTTGGTTAATATTAATATCATTAGTAGTTATACCTGCTTGTTCACCTGTTTCACTATTACTTCTAGTTAATACAAGAGTTGCTTCTGATTTATAAAGCGGTTTTTGTATCCAAAGTAAATATATATTACTAATTAAAATAGCAACTGCAACAAAAGCAATAAATATTCCTATTTTACTAATAAAATAATTCCATAATTCTTTTAAATCAATTTCTTCCATAGCATCCTCCTTAAACATTATACATTATCTTAAATTACTATATAGCCACAAATCCTTACATTGACAAAGTTCTTGAATAATTTTCATCTAATAAGCTAGCTATTTCATCTTTAGTATGAGAACATAATGCCAAGAATTCTTGATCTGTATATATATCATTAGCATTCTTTAACATGACTAGCCCGAATGCCTTATTAGCATCATATTTATTTAATAATAGCTTATATTCTTCAGATCTTAATAGTTTATTAGCAAGTCTTAACTTATATATCATTACTCCATTTTCTCTACTTCTATTACTTAAAATTATTCTTTCTAGTTTTCTTTTTGCTATTTCTATTTTATCTGATGAAGGGAAATCGCGAAAAGTATACTTTCTTGAGTAATCATCTCCATAGACTTCTTTAAGAACATTTCTATCTTCTTCTTTTAATCTTTCAATCGCAGTTAAAACTTCTTCTTTAGAATACCATTTATACCTATCAAATAGTCCAAAAGAATAAATGCCAGTAATTTCTTTACCTAATTTATGCTTAATCATTGCTATTATAATATGATTTGCCCTCATTTTCTCTTCATCATTAAAAGCATAGAAATCATATTCCTCGTTTCTTAAGTCTTCACCATATTTTCTATAAATCAAATCTTTATCATTTGGATTCAAGCTTTCTATTGCTCTTTTAACTCTAATCATAAACTCTTCATCAGTTTCTTCATCTTTTTTAAAAGAAGACATTGTTTTACAAATTGGCGTTATTTTAACCATATAAACACCTTCACTAAGTATTCTATATGAAGTTTTACTTAAAGATAAATCTCTATTACCTAAAACAAGACATTCTTTATTTAACCGTTTACCGAATAAACCATATAACTTATCTCTATCAAGCGGTAATATATATTTGACTCTATTTACTAAATCTTTTCTTGAAACATTTGGAATCACATCATTAACATTTACATATTTTAAAGTACCATTTTTAATACTATTTAGTCTTCTTTTCATCTTTTTTAAAATAGTATCATTTACTTTTTGAGCCATTTGAGCAGATAGTAGATTCTTAGACTTAATCTCAGTTAAATCAGAGCCATACTTTAAATAAAGTAATTCATTTTCCTCTTTAGTATTGAACTTCATTACCCTGTCAACTTCTTCTTTTGAGTAACCTTCAAACACCTCATAAAAAGGTTTGTAGTCTTGATTATCATGTCTTCTTTGAAAATTATGAGTACTTGTTGATTTTTCGTGGTTTCCACGTTTACGAAATAATTCCCAATTTGCACTCTTGGTTTTAGAATCAACTTTTGCCAAAGGAATGTTTCCCTTAAAGAAAAACTCTTTTTTAATATTTGCTAGTTGTTTACTTGTTAGACTATTTAAAAACTCATCCACTTCTTCTTCGGTTTCAAAACCAAAATGTTTTTTTAAGTCCTTTCTTGCAAGCCTTCTCTTAATATTAGAAAATACTTCTTGTATAGTTTTTGAATAATACTTATTCCTTTGTATTGCATTTTCTAATAATTTCATATCATATTCTGATAGATTAGCTATCTCCATTTCAACCATAGTCTTATCATATTCGCTAAAAATATAATAGATTTCTTCAGTTAATTGCATAATAAATCCCCCTTCATTAACAAAACATATTGTACTATTTCTTGTACAATTTGTCAATACTAACGCACCAAAAAAGTCAGATTTCTCTGGCCTTTGTTATAATCATTCGTTATCTAAATAATCTTTTAATTTTTTCCCAAAGTGTTTTTTTAGCTTTTTGCTAACAACTGAATAATTATAATCATCAGGAATAGATGAATCTAAATTATATCTTTGTTCGAATAGCATAACTATAAAAACTAATTTACTTATCCAATTCTTTCATTGTATAAGTATTATATCCTTCATACTTATAACTTATATCAATACCTTTCATATAAACATCCCTATCATTAATCTTATCAGTTAAAGCATTTTTTAATAATAGTTTTATTTCAGTGTCTCTAATGGGACTTCTTTCCATTGCAAGCAAATATTCTTCTTTATCTATTTTACTCCAATCCACAACCATGCCAATTCTATTTTTCAATATCATATCAAGCCATATACGAGTACTTCTACCGTTGCCTTCTCTGAATGGATGAGCAATATTCATTTCAATATACTTTTTAATAATGTCATCTAACGTTTCTTCAGGCATAGAATCAATACTTGATAATACATCTTTTAAATACATTGCTGCTGCAAATCTAAAATTACTTTTAGCAAGATTTACTTCTCTTATCTCTCCAGCAAATGAATAAATATCTTCAAATAAAAACTTATGAATCTCACATAATCCATTTGTAGTTCCTACTTCAAATTCATTAAATTTATTAGTATCAAATAGTTCTAATGCCTTTAACTTTGTTATTCTTTCTTCCTCTTTTGCAAGTTCCACTTCATTATTATTCAGTTTATTTTCAAGCATTTATATCACTCTTATAACTATATATATAGTACCATAAAGGAAGTATAATTACCACAAAAAGACTAGATTTCTCTAGTCCTTATTGATTAATTACTTTTAACTCTTATTGCAGCTTGCACCACATTTATATTAGGAACGACCAAAACTAAAACGATTTATTTTTCCTTCCTTAAAACTTTTTGCTTACCGCATATTACATCATGTAATTCAGATTTAATTAATCCATCATTATCTTCAAAAATACTGTTTTGAAAGCCCATACTTATTAGTATTTCTTTTAGTGAGCTTAACACATGACACTTTAGTCCCATATCTGATTGCCTAGTTGTAACAATGTGCTGTTCATGTTTAATATGTTTAAACAACTCTTCACACATTTTCTTATATATTCCCATATTTCTAAAATAAGAATTAACTTCCATAGTAGAAATATAT
>CADBRE010000053.1 GCA_902797005.1 uncultured Erysipelotrichaceae bacterium
ATGTTTGATGAAAACTTTAGAAATGAAGTTCAAGTTGTTAATACAGTATTATCAGTAGATAATGATTATACTCCAGAAATGACAGCATTATTTGGAACAAGTTTAGCACTAGGTATATCCCCAATTCCATTTGACGGCCCAGTTGCGGGTGTTAAAGTAGGTAAAATTGATGGAGTACTAAAGATTAACCCTACAGTAGAAGAAATGGAAAGGAGTACTATTGATTTAACAGTAGCAGGTACTAAAAACGCTATTAACATGGTTGAATCAGGAAGTAAAGAAGTATCTGAAGAAGAAATGCTTGAAGCTTTAATGTTTGGTCATGAGCATATTAAAGAGTTATGTGCTATACAGGAAGATATTATATCTGAAGTAGGGCAGGAGAAAATAGAAGTAGAACTTGCTAATTTAAATCCTGAAATAGTTAAAGAGGTAACTGAAAATATTGAAAATGATATGCTAGAAGCAATTCAAATTAAAGATAAACTAGAAAGCTATGCTAAAGTAGATGAAGTTAAAGCAAAAGCAATAACTGATTATACTGAAGCACATAAAGAAAGTGAGACTCTAGAAGACGAGTTAAAACAAGTTAAGAAAATTGCTGATAACTTAGAAGGAGAAATAGTTAGAGGACTTATTACTGATAAAAAAGTAAGACCTGACGGAAGAAAAGTAGATGAAATAAGACCACTTTCAACTGATATAGATATATTGCCTAGACCTCACGGAAGTGCATTATTTACTCGTGGACAAACTCAAAGTTTAGCAATAACAACTTTAGGTGCTTTAGGTGAACATCAAATACTAGATGGTATTGAAGAAGAAGATTCAAAGAGATTTATATTCCATTATAACTTCCCAGCTTTCTCAGTAGGTGAAACTGGAAGATACGGTTCTCCTGGTAGAAGAGAAATCGGTCATGGAGCACTTGCCGAAAGAGCGCTTTTACAAGTAATGCCATCAGAAGAAGAATTTCCTTACACAGTAAGAACTGTTTCTGAAATACTTGAAAGTAATGGTTCTTCTTCACAAGCAAGTATATGTGCTGGATGTATGAGTCTTATGGCTGCAGGTGTTCCAATTAAAGCTCCAGTAGCGGGAATAGCAATGGGACTAATTACAAAAGACGGAACATGTGAAAGTGGATACACTATTCTAACTGATATTCAAGGTCTAGAAGATCACATGGGTGATATGGACTTTAAAGTAGCAGGAACTAGAAAAGGTATAACTGCACTTCAAATGGATATAAAGATTAAAGGAATAAGTGAAAGTGTTCTTAAAGAAGCATTAGCTCAAGCTCGTACAGCAAGAATGCAAATCCTAGATGTAATGGAAGCACAAATAGCTGAACCTAGAAAAGAATTATCTCCATATGCTCCAAAGATAAAGATGATGAATATCAATCCAGATAAGATTAAAGATGTAATCGGTCGTGGTGGAGAAACTATCACTAAGATAATACTTGAAAGCTCTGGTGTTAACACAGTAAGTGATAAAAATGCTGTTAAGATTGACATTGAAGATGATGGAAGAGTTATAGCTTACCATACTGATTATGCAATTATAGATAAAGCACTTTCTATGATAGAAGAAATAGTTCGTGAAGTAGAAATTGGTAAACTTTATGTAGGTAAAGTTGTAGATATACAAGATTTTGGATGTTTTGTAGAACTATGGCCTGGATGCGAAGGATTAGTACATGTTTCTCAATTAGATACAAAACGTGTTGAAAAAGTTTCAGATGTAGTAAAAGTGGGAGACGAACTAGTTGTTAAAGTAACAGGATATGATAAGAAAGGTAAACTAAATCTTTCAAGAAAAGAAGTATTAGCTTCTAAGAATGAAGAAAAGTAATTAAAACAGGTTTAAACACCTGTTTTATTTTAAGTTAAAAAGTGCAATAAAAAAGTACTTAAATGCAATTTATGTGCCAAAAACGTGAAAGTTTTGATAAAAAGATGTGCCAAAAACGTGAAAACTTTCAACAATTTATGTGCCAAAAACGTGAAAGTTTTGATAAAAAGATGTGCCAAAAACGTGAAAACTATTGATTTTACGCCTTAAAAATGGTACAATCTAACTATGAAAAGAAAAGTATATGATGAATTATTAAAATGGAAAGAAAATGCAATTGAATCACCTTTAATGATTATAGGTGCTAGACAGGTTGGTAAAACTTATATAATAAAAGAGTTTTGCAAAAAAGAATTTGAAAGATATGTTTATATTGATTTGCTAGAGGATGAGAATATTGTAGAGTTATTTAAAAGACCTATTTCTCTTACAGAAAAGATGAGCTTACTAAAAGCTATAATAAAAAACACTAAGAATATAAATATTGATTATTCTAGTGATGTTTTAGTAATAGATGAAATACAAGAAAGTGAAGAATTGATAAGCTCTTTAAAACAATTAAAAGAGTCTGACATTCCCTATAAGATTTTATGTGCTGGTTCACTTTTGGGTGTAAAGCTAAAAAGAATGTCTAAACCTTTCCCAGTAGGCAAATCCGAAATGATATATATGTATCCAATGGATTTCGAAGAGTTTTTATGGGAGACTATGGGAAAAGAAATTGTTGATATGATATATGAACACGCTAAGACAAACGAGCCTCTAGTAGATACAATCCATGAAGAATTATTATCTCTTTATAGACTATATCTATGTGTTGGTGGAATGCCTGAATGTGTAGATAATATTTTAAAAATGAATAAAGACGTTGTTAGTTTTGATAAAAAGATTCCAAAAAAAATAACTGAAGGATATGCTAAAGACATGTCTAGATATGTTAAAGATGAAACAGAAACTATAAGAATAGAAAAATTATACAAATCTATACCTTCACAAATTGGAAATAAGGCAAATAAGTTTCAATACGCTAAGATTGATAGAAATGCTAGAAAGACTAACTATGAAACTGCTTTATCTTGGCTAGAATCAAGTATGATAGTTACTAAAGTATGTTATATTAACCCTTCTGAAATACCTCCTGAAGTATATAAAGATGAAGATGTATTTAAATTGTATGTAAGTGATGTTGGATTATTAAATTCCCTTGCATTTATGAATCTTAGCGATATAATACTTGACAATGGTTTTGTATTTAAAGGCAATATAACTGAAAACTATGTATGCAATCAGTTAAAGATTAATTTTGAAAATCTATATTATTGGAAAAGTGACAACTTAAGTGAAGTTGATTTTATAATATATAATAATGATGGTGTTATACCTATAGAAGTTAAAGCTGGAAATAAAGTTCAATCAAAGAGTTTAAATATATATATAGAAAAATATAAACCTAAATATGCAATAAGATTAAGTGCAAAGAACTTTGGCTATGATAATAATATAAAATCAGTACCTTTGTATGCAGCATTTACAATAAGATAATACGTGTATGATAATGAAAACATTAGGCATATAAATTGCCTAATGTTTTTCTTTTACTAAAAAATTTAATGCAATTAAAATAAATATGTGATAGTATATAACCTAGGTGGTGTTTTATGAAAAAGTATAGTGAAATGAATAATAATGATTTTTATGTACTAGGCAGAGAAAATGGTTATAGTGGCAACAATAAAGTAAATGAAATAATAGGTGCTTTATCATTAAAGATAGACAAAAATAAATTGTCTCATAGAATTACTTATTATATATATGGATATAAAGTTAGAGTAGTCCAAAGAAAAGCAAATAGTTTTGATATTGATCTTGATAAGCATACTTGCGAAGTGTTGGAAATGAGTGCTAAAGAAGAAGCAAAAAGATTATTAAAGAAGGTAAAACATGATTAATGTAGTTTTATTTGAACCTGAAATACCAGCCAATACTGGTAATATAATGAGAACTTGTGTTGCAACCGGATCTCATTTACATTTAATCAAACCATTAGGATTCTCTTTGGAAGACAAGTATGTTAAAAGATGTGGTGTAAACTATATTGACAAATGTGTGTATACTGTTTACGAAAATATAGATGAGTTTTTTGAAAAGAATGAAGGAACATTTTATTTTCTAACAAGATATGGACAAAAACCTCACACAAGTTTTGACTATAGTAATAAAGATGAAAACATATACTTTATATTTGGAAAAGAAAGCACTGGTATTCCACTAGAAATACTAAAACCACATTTTGACAGGTGCATGAGAATACCTATGACTAGTGATGTAAGAGCATTAAATGTATCTAACTCAGTAGCTATAATGGTATATGAAGCTTTAAGGCAGCAAGACTTTAGAGATTTATTAAGATACGAACCACATAAAGATAAAGACATAATAATAAAAAACGGTGATTAATCTTCACCGTTTTCATTGTCTTCTAGAAGGTCATTTACAGTAACACCAAGAACAACTGCTATTCTATAAAGCGTATCTACTGAAAAACCTCTTTTACCTTTATCAGATTCAATTCTTCTAACAAACTCAAAGCTTCTATCAGTATATAAAGCTAATTGTTCTTGAGTAATACCCTTAAGTTTTCTATATTTCTTAACATTATAAGAAACATTCTTCTTAAGATCCTTACTGAAATCAAAATCTTTTACATCGTATTTCATATACAAATCCTTTCATCAATCTAATTTTCTCATAAATATACGGAAATTAATGTAAACCTACCGTACCAGTTAACTAAAAAATGAACATATTTCTTAATTTATGTAATACTTTTTTTATAGTTTCATATATTTGAATGTATAAAAGGAGTGAAAATATGGATAAAAAGGAAATACTAGAAAGCATATCTTCTAAGGGTAATGGTGAGATTTATCTAGGTGTAGTTGGGGCAGTTAGAACAGGTAAAAGTACTTTTATAAAAAAGGTTATTGAGACTTTAATCGTTCCTAATATAGAAGACGAGATTGAAAGAAAAAGATGTTTAGATGAAATACCTCAAACTGCACAGGGAAAACAAATAATGACTATCGAGCCAAAATTCGTGCCTTCTAGTGGAGCTAAGATTAAGATTGATGAGTTTACATGTAACATGAAACTTATTGATTGTGTAGGATTTGTAACACCTGAAGCAACTGGATACATGGATGAAGCAGGAGTGCAAAGAATGGTAAAAACACCTTGGTTTACTGAAGATCTTCCATTTACAGAAGCTGCAACAATTGGAACAGAGAAGGTAATTAAAGACCACAGCACGATTGGAATAGTTGTTACTACTGATGGATCTATTATGGATATGGGAAGAAGTAACTACGTAGATGCTGAAGATAAAGTAATAACTGAACTTAAAGAAATAAATAAACCATTCATAGTGATAATGAATACAACTCACCCAAATGAACCTTCAACAACTAAATTATGCACTGAACTGCATGAAAAATATGATGTACCTGTTCTTCCTATGAGTGTTATAGATATGAGAGAAGAAGATATTTTAAAAGTATTAAAAGAAGCACTTTATGAATTCCCTGTAGAAGACATTGAAATAAAAGTGCCTGACTGGATTGGAGTACTATCTAATAACAACGAAATTAAAAAGGCATATCTAGAAGCTATGAAAAGCTGTACAACTAGTGTTGATAAGTTAAGAGATATAGATAACATTAATCTTAATTTTGAAGAAAATGACTACATTAAAAATGCATATATTTCTAATTTAAATACCAATACTGGTGAAGTAACTATTACTTTGGAAGCACCAGATGAATTATATGATAAAACTTTAAGAGACATAATAGGAGTAAGTGTTAACTCTAAAGCTCAGCTTCTAAGAGTATTTGAAGATTTTGCTGAAGGAAAGAGTGAATACGAAAGTGTTAAAGATGCATTAAAACAAGTTTACCTAACAGGATACGGAATAGTAACTCCATCTGTAAAAGATATGAAACTTGATGAACCACAAATAATTAAACAATCTGGTAGATATGGAGTTAAACTTAAAGCTATTGCAACAAGTATTCATATGATTAAAGTAGATGTAGAAAGTACTTTTGAACCAATAATAGGTACTGAGATGCAAAGTAAAGAACTCATTGATCATTTAATGAAAGATGGAGAGAAAGATGCAAGTAACATATGGAAAAGTGAAATATTTGGTCGTAGCTTAGAAGTAATAGTTCAAGAAGGAATACAAGCTAAGCTTAATATGATACCAGAAGGTGTAAGATATAAACTAGGTCAAACAATAACTAAGATAGTAAACAAAGGCAGTGGAAACTTAATTGCTATTGTAATTTAATGGTTGGTTTTCTCTTGATAATCTATTTACAAATAGTCTTAAATATAGTATAATCAACTCATCAAGTGAATATACTACTTGTGTTAAGTATAAACTTAACGGCGCCACCTGGACATAAGAGCCTGTTGTATGGTGCTACCAGCGCAGGGGTGCTGACCCCTCCTAAAAAAGCAACTCTTAGTAGTTGCTTTTTTAGTTATTTAAACTCTTTTTTCTTTAATGTTTTAATTATTAGTTTTAGTTCCTCATCAGTAAAGAACTTTTTTTCTTTTGTGCTTAAGTATACTTTATTAGATGACTTGTATCTATACTTATCGATAAATGTTAACATATCGGCAACTTGAAATAGCCTTTCTTTAGTTTTATCAAAATGAATAATGTGTTCATAATGATTTAACTCTGCCAAACATTCATCTAATATTTTACCTAATGGTTTTTGACCATTATCATAATACAAAATAACTTTACTAAATTGAGAAAAATAATTATAGTACTCTAATACAAACTGTTTTATGATTTTGGAAATATTTTTGTATAAAGTATCTTTATTATCTAATTCTTTCTTTTTAACGAAAAAACTCTTAGACTTAATATCACTATTTTTATAAAAGTAGAATAAATAATTAAATATGCTTTTTCTTTCATTGGTTGACATCATTTTATATTTGCCTTTACGAGATAACAATTCATTAGTGTGAATCATATCACAAAACCCAATATTATTTAATTTAGTATTTAACTTGGTTAGTTCTTTTGAAATATCTTTCCTGCTATCCCAAAGAACAATAGAGAGACCTATCAATTCTGACGAACCTTTAGCATCTCCATTATCCCCAGTTTCATCTAAAAATATTCGCAAAATAGTTTCTGCTTTTTTCATTAAACCTCCTTCCTAGTTTTTTAAAGATAATGGTATTTATTGTAACAAATTGTTTTATAATTGTATACCACTAATTGAAAAATATTTTAAAAAAGTTCAAATATTAATTAGCATTTTTATGTGCACTTAAATTAAAAAAATTGTCTTGTTATAACAACAAGAAGTTTTTTGTATATAAGTAAAATACAAAAGTGTGAAAAGTTTATGAAAAAGTTAAAAAAATATTGATTTTTAAGGATTATCTAGTAAAATTAGATATGTAAGCATAACATGGTGCTTAAATATATGATGGAGGTAATATAAATGACTAAAACTGAATTAGTTGAATACGTTGCTGAAAATGCAGGTCTTACTAAAGCAGATGCTGCTAGAGCATTAGACGCTGTACTTGCAGGTGTTCAAAAAGGTCTTAAAAAAGAAGGTAAAGTCACTTTAGTTGGTTTTGGTACTTTCTCTGCTAAAAAAAGAGCTGCTAGAGATGGTGTTAACCCACTAACTGGTAAACCTTTACATGTACCTGCTAAAACTGTTGCTAGTTTCAAAGCTGGTGCTAAATTAAAAGACGCTTTAAATTAGTAAAGAGAAGCCTTCGGGCTTTTTTTTAGTCATGATTATTTATGAATAAATATATAGAGATATTAAACAGAATAGAAAAAGAAGGATTTGTAGCATATATAATTGGTGGATATGTAAGAGACTATTTACTTGGAATAGAAAGTGAAGACATTGACATAGCAACTAATGCTACTCCTAAAGACTTAGTAAAAATATTTAAAAATGCAATCGCACTTGAAGAATATGGTGCTGTTAAAGTAAAAGTTAATAATCATTTAATAGATATAACTACATTTAGAAAAGAACTATCTTACAAAGGAAGTAAACCCGATAAAATCGAATATATAACATCTTTAGAAGAAGATTTAAAAAGAAGAGATTTTACTATTAACACTCTAGCTATGGATAGAGATGGTAATGTAATAGATTTACTAGATGCTAGGAAAGATTTAGAAAACAAAGTGATTAGAACAGTAAGAGAAGTGGATGTTGAACTAATGGAAGACGCTAGCAGAATATTGAGAGCTTTAAGATTTATGAGTACACTTAATATGAAACTAGATGAAAAAATAGTAAAGTTTATAGATAATAATAAAGAGTTACTAAAAGAGGTTAGTGTCAATAAAAGGAAAGAAGAACTTGACAAGATATTTATAGGTAAAGGTGCTAAAAGATTCTTTGATTATGTTAAACAGCATGATTTAGAAGAAGCACTTGGCTTTAGAATAAATGATTATAAAGATACTACATCATTACTTGGAGTATATGCTCAGATGGATCTAATAGATGACTTTCCATTTACAAAACAGGAAAAAATGCAAATTAAAGAAATTAAATCTTTACTTATTAAAGGTAGAATTGATAAAATAGATTTATATCAAAAAGGAAAAAATATCTCTTTAGTTGCATCAGACATTTTAGGAATCGAAAAAAAAGAGATAAACGATATGTATAATAGCTTACCTGTTCACGAGGCAAAAGATATTAATATAACTGCTGAAGAGGTATGTACTATTCTAAATATTAAACCAGGTGAAGAACTTGGCAGTATTATGAAAAGTATAGAAAATGATATAGTATTAGGAAAATTAGAAAACAAAAAAGAGGCAATAATAAATAGACTTAAGAGGTGAAAAAATGAAAGACGTAAAATCTAGTTATCAAATGTTAAGTTACCAAATTAATCCTTTAGTTGTAAAAGGGTTAAAGCGTTTAAATATAAATATGAACGAGTTTTTACTGCTTTTATATTTCATGAACTTTTCTTGCGTGCTTGATCTAGAAGATATAAAAGATAAAGTATCTCTAACTAATAATGAAGTTTTAGAAGCATACAGTTCTTTACTTTCTAAAGCTTTAATAGAAGTTAAAATGGAAAAGATAAACGGTAAAATAGAGGAAAGAATATTGCTAGATAGTCTTTATAATAAGTTAATACTTGATGAACCTAAAAAAGAAATTAAAACAGATATATATGCTAAGTTTGAAAGTGAGTTTGCTAGAAGCTTATCACCAATAGAATATGAAACTATAACTAATTGGATAAACAATGGGGTAAAAGAAGAAGTAATTGAAAGTGCACTTAAAGAAGCTGTACTAAATGGTGTTACCTCTTTAAGATATATAGATAAAATAATATATGAATGGACTAAAAAAGCATCATCTCCTAAATATGATGACGATTATGAAGAACTATATGACTATGATTGGCTTGGGATAGGAAATGAAAAAGAATGATAAAGTAGAGCTAGTTTCAAATGGACTAGATAAAATGTTTGAAAACCCTAGATGTGAGCTAAACTATAGTAAAGACTATGAACTACTTTTAGCAGTTATGCTAAGTGCGCAGACTACTGACAAAAGAGTAAATGAAGTAACCGGTCCTTTGTTTAAAGAATTTGACACACTTGAAAAATTAGATAGTTTATCTATAAAAGAAATAGAAGAAGCAATTAAATCTATTGGAATGTATAAACAAAAGGCAAAACACTTTAAAGAAATAGTAAGTGAAATAAAGAAAAAAGGTTTTGTACCTAATGATAGAGAATACTTGATGACTCTTCCTGGAGTGGGAAGAAAAACTATAAATGTAGTTTTATCTAACTTATTTAATGAGCCAGCAATCGCGGTAGATACACATGTAGATAGAGTTAGTAAAAGACTGGGATTTGCTAAGGAAAACGATAGTGTTTTAGAAGTTGAAAACAAGCTAATGAAAGCTTTTCCTAAAGAAAGATGGAGTAGGCTTCATCATCAAATGGTACTATTTGGAAGATACAAATGCAAAGCCATAAATCCTGAATGCTTGAATTGTCCGTTTTTAGGAATATGTAAAGAAAGGCGTAAGAACTACAATTTGACTAGAACAAAAGATTAAAGTATAATATAAAAGAGTAAGAAATGGGTGAAGAAAATGAAATTTGATAAAGCAGAGCTTTTAACCAGCGCGGTTAGAATAAGCCAATATCCTACAGATAGTAAACCAGAGTTTTTAATATTAGGAAGAAGTAATGTGGGGAAAAGTAGTTTTATAAACTGTTTAGTAAATAGAAAAAACTTAGCAAGAACAAGCGCTAAGCCAGGAAAAACACAAACACTTAATTTCTATAATGTAGACGATATTTGCTATTTAGTTGATGTTCCAGGATACGGATATGCTGCAGTAAGTAATAAAAAACAAGAAAAGTTTGGCATGATGATAGAAGAATACATTATAAATAGACCAAATCTAAAACATGTATTTTTACTAGTAGATTATAGACATAAACCAACAGAGAATGACTCACTAATGTATAATTTCTTAAAATACTATAATATGCCTGTAACTATAGTCTGTACTAAATATGACAAAATTAAAAAAAGCCAAAGAAGTAAACAAGATAAACTTATAGAAACACTTGAAATAAAAGATAGTGATAACAGAGTTAATTTTAGTAAAGTTACTAAAGCTGGAAGAGACGAAATAATTTCAATAATTGAAAATAATCTAAACTTTTAGGAGAAAGTAATATGAAGAATAAAAAAGGTTTTACATTAACTGAGATTTTAGTCGTAATAGTGGTTATAGGCGTACTACTACTAATCGCGGTTCCTTCTGTTATATTAATTAGAAAAAATATAAACGAAAGACTATTTGAATCAAAAAAAGAAATTATTTTATATGCAGCAAGTAGATATGGTAAAGATAATAACATTGAAGAAGAAACAACAGTTTATATATGGGAACTTTTAAATGACTATTATATTGATCCGGATTTAAAACCTGGAGAAAGCATTTGTCCTTCCAATAATGATAAAAAATACTTAAATGGATGCGTCATAAATCCTAGTGATAATACACTAATAAATGAAACATCTTTAACAATCAGGCCAATAGGATCTTCTGTAGAAGCAATCTGGCCAGAATAAAATAGCAAAAACACTTGCAATTGTCGCTTTTGTGTGGTAATATTTAATTACGAAGCACGAAGGTGTTTTTTTTTATGGAGGATTTGTTATGAAAAAAATTAAAGGTTTCTTTAAAGGCGTTAAAAAAGAAGCTAAAATGGTAAGATGGCCAAATGGTAAAGACATGGGAAAATACTCAGTAGCAGTACTATCTCTAATGGTATTCTTTGGCTTATACTTCTATTTATTAGATGTATTATTTACTTTCTTGAAAGGATTGGTGTAATTTATGGAAGAACAGAAGCTATGGTATGTAGTTAACACTTATTCTGGACATGAAAGCAAAGTAAAAGAAAATCTTGAAATGAGAACAGAATCTATGGGAATGGAAAACAATATTTTTAGAATCATTATTCCTGAAACAACTGAAATTGAAATTAAAGATGGTGTTAAAAAAGAAAAAACTAAAAAGATGTTCCCAGGATACATTCTTGTAGAGATGATAATGAGTGATGAAGCTTGGTATGCAGTAAGAAATACACCTGGTGTTACTGGATTTATTGGAAGTAGTGGTAAAGGTGCTAAACCAATTCCTCTTTTACCAGAAGAAATAGATAAAATATTAGCTAGCGAAGGAATGAGCAGAATAGATATTAATGAAGATCTTAAAGAAGGAGATTCAGTATCTATTATAGCTGGTCCATTTAGTGGAATGTATGGTAAAGTACAAACTATAGATGTTGAAAATGAAAAGTTAACTGTACTTATTGACTTATTCGGACAAGAAACACCTGTTGAAGTTGATTTAGTTCAAATAAGTAAGAACTAGTTTTGTAAAAAGATAGACATATTAAATAAAAAATGTTATATTATATGTGCATTTAAAAAATGCTTTACGTAAAAGTAAATGTTTCTCGCTTCCGGGTGGCTAGCGAGTAATAAATGATCCCGGTCGTCAATGTTTCTCGCTTCCAGGTGGCTAGCGAGTAATAAATGATCCTGGTTGTAAATTGTGGAGAACTCTTAAAATAAGAGTTCTTTTAATATGTAAAACAGAAAAAAATATTGACTGTGTGGGGGTAATATATGCTATAATTAAAACATAGAAGGAGAAAAGATATAAATGAAAAAAGGACAATTTGCAATTTTAATAGCGGTAATAGTTTTATGTGCAGGCGGGATATTTGGTTATGTAAAATATGAAAGTAGAAAGGAGAAGTGCCAAACTTC
>CADBRE010000054.1 GCA_902797005.1 uncultured Erysipelotrichaceae bacterium
AACATGTGCTAAGTTAATGAACTGTTAAGAAAGTGTTAAAACTTTCTTTTTTTCTTTTAATAAACTCTGATAATGAGTATAATAAAGATAAGGTGATAAATATGCATAATATGAAAGATTTGAATCTAAATAATAAAAAGGTAATAGTAAGAGTAGACTATAATGTTCCTATGAAAGATGGAGTAGTTGTTGATAACAATAGAATAGTTTCTAGTTTAGAAACAATTAACTATCTAATTAGTGAAAATGCAAAGATAATACTTATGTCACATATGGGTAAAATTAAAACTGAAGAGGATAAGGCAAATAATACTTTATTACCAGTCAAGAGTGAGCTTGAGCGTTTACTAAATAAAGAAGTAAAGTTTTGTGGTGAATTAAAAGGAGAAACTTTAGAAAAAGAAGTTAATGATTTATTACCAGGAGAAATACTACTACTTGAAAACACTAGATATATGGATTATCCTGAAAAATTAGAAAGTGGTTGTGATGAAGAACTATCTAAATATTGGGCTAGTCTTGCTGATGCATTTATTCTTGATGCTTTTGGCTCATGCCACAGAGCGCATGCTTCTACTTATGGAATGGCTAAGTATTTACCACATGCAGTAGGATTCTTAGTTGAAAAAGAAGTTAAAGAACTTGATAAAATTAAAAATGAAAAGAAGACTTTAATTCTTGGTGGAGCTAAAGTTAGTGATAAGATTGGTGTAATTAAGAATTTACTTCCAACATCAGAAAAGGTTTTAATTGGTGGAGCTATGTGTGCAACTTTCTTAGAAGCTAAAGGAGTAGATACAGGCAAAACATTTGTAGATATGGACTATTTACTAGAAGCAAGAGATTTAATTAATACTGGTAAAATTATTCTTCCTATAGATGTAGTAACTGAAAGTGGTGTTAAGTCTTTAGAAAGAATAAATGAAAATGAAAGCATTTTAGATCTAGGACCAGAGACTATAGATTTATATAAGCAAAATATAAATCCTGATTATATGGTTTTATTAAATGGAACACTAGGTAAATATGAAGAAGAAAAGTATGAAGATGCTACTAAAGAAATGTTTGAGTTTTTAAAAGATAATAACTTTAAAGTAGTAGTGTGTGGTGGAGATGGAGCAAGCGCTGCTAAGAAATATAACTTCACGCCTTACTATCTTTCTACAGGTGGAGGAGCATCACTTGAATACCTTGAAGGAAAAGAGCTTCCTGCTTTAAAAATAATGGAGGATTAAAGTGAAAACAATAATATTAAACAACAAGTGCTATTTATCATATAAAGAAATGATGGATTATAAAAATACTTTAGAAAGTATAAATAATAAAGATTTAAATATTGTTTTATTACCTAACATAGCTTACCTTTCACTATTCAAAGAATCAAAACTTAATATTGGTACTCAAAACTTTTATAGCTACAATTATGGAGCTTACACTGGAGAAGTATGCTTGGAATCTCTTAAAGACTTAAATGTAACTTACACTTTAGTTGGCCATCCAGAAAGATTAGAGTTGAGACTAGACACCTATACCGAAATAAAAGACAAATTATATAGATCACTAAACTCTGACTTTAAAACTATATTATGTATTGGAAAAGATGAAAGTGAAAAAATGATAAAGAAAGAACTAAAGTATTATCTATCTAATATAGAATATAAATCATTTAAAAATCTAATCATTGCTTATGAACCATATAGTAAAATAGAAGAAGATGATGTTGATTTAGTAGATATAGAACTTAAAAAAGAGTGCATAACTAAATATATAAAGAAACACTTTGACGAGGAAGTAACATTTATATATGGTGGTGCAGTAAATAAAGATAATATTAATGATATACTTTCTATAACTGATGGTGTTTTAATAGGTAGAAACAGTATAGATGTTAAAGAATTAAAATCACTTATAGACAATAAAGCTTCCTAATGGTAGGAAGTTTTAATATACTCTTTTATTATTTTCATAAAAATTCTTTTGATTTATGTAAGTATCTACTGCATATTTAATATCTTCAAAATCTTTTAAAACAGCTATATAAACTATTGAAGGGGAATCAAGTGATTTAAATGTATCTTTGCCTAATTCATCTTTTTCATTTAAATATTCATTGGCTATATCTTTATCTTCTATTAGCTTAACTTGCCATTCTTTTAAAGTTTTAATTATTTTATTTAAAGTGTCATCATATATTTCTTTTGGGCATTTGCTCAATATTTCATAAATACTATTACCTATTCTAATATCTTCGCTTAAGCCATTAATATTTTTTGCGAAAATAGCATTCAAGCAATAATTAATACTATCAACAATAGTTTTATGCTTAACTGAGTTGTTAACAATTTTACTTAAATCACTTAAAAAAGTGTCTAAGTCTTTTCTAATTTCTTGAGTTATTTCTTCTTTAGTTTTATTTAAATCACTAGCCTTATATTTGTTAACTATAGTATTCATTTCACAAGAGTATTTATTTCTATTAGCTTTATCAAGTTTATTAATAATGGAATTAATTGATTTAATATCATGAGATAAATCATTATCTGCTTTTGCTTCCAAAGTGCTAATAAGCCATTCATATTTTTCGGCATCTATAAATATACTTTCTGCTTTTAATTTAAAATAAGTACTAGGGCTTTCAAGCATCAAATTATGTTGATTAAAATTACTTATTTGCTTTGAAATAGTCTCTTGAGTTTTATCAAGTAATTTTTGAAATCTATCATTTATTTCTTTGTTGCCATACTCTTTGCACACAAAACAAATAAAATCTATCTTATCATTAATACTTTCAATCTTTTCGGGCTTTGTAACATTTCCACTATGTAAATTATTTTCAATCCTAGATAATTCCTTTAAAAAATTTATAGATTCTATATTTCGATTTAAAAAAGTTATTATATTATCAAGTTCAGTAATAACACTATAGTGTAAGCTTTTAACATTATTAGGTTCATTGGTAAGAGCAATACCACTTTTGCTATTAAAATCTAGAGTTGGCTTCATGTTTTCTTGTGCTTCTTTAGCATTTTCCAAAATCTCTTTTACTTTTTCAATAATGATATTTCTTTGGTTTTCCTCAAGATACTTAGTTGAATATGTTATAGTATCTAGTCGTTCTTTTAGTTCAGGATCTACTACATCTTTAAGAATTTCTTCTTTTATTTCTTGCTTGTCAATTGTTTTTTCTTCAAATTTGTCCTTAAAAATAAATTCATATTGTGGGAATCTTTTCATGATTTCAAGCTTTTTAAATGCATTTATATTTTGAACACCATAAAGTATGACTTTTACAGGTCCAAACTGAGGTAAAATCTCTTCTAATCTTATAAAAGTATTATTGTAATCTGTCATTGAACAATCTATGTGTAAAGTTAAATCTTCAGATATTTTTGCGCCAGACGCAATTATTAAATTAGAAGTAATATCAAAGTAAAAATTCTTTGCGTGACTTGTTAAAATCCCAAGTAATGCAAAAGTCGCCATATTATTTGGAAAATATACATCTTCAATGCTTTCAGGGAGTGCAGACCAATAAATTTTAGATGTTGTTTTAGGAAATTTAATAGATTCTAAATGAGTCTCAGAAAAAAAGCTCTCTATAGTCGTAACACCTTCTGGAACGATGACATCTTTTTGGTTACCACGATATTTCTTTACTACACTATTTTCAATAAGCCATTCATCATTGTCAATATTTAATGGTTCAATCTGTTTATCATGTTCAAGATTTCTAAACATTTCATTTTTAACAATATTCAAAAATGATTTGATGTAGGTATGTTCAAAAAATTTAGTATCGTTGCCATCCATTATGTATCTAATTCCAGAAAAAATTAATTCTTTTGAAATCAGTATTCGAGCATCTTCATCTATATACCATTCAACAGGAATTACTTTCATCAAATAATCTTCACCCAACTTGATATCTCTACCAACATTAGCATATCTGCTATTTCCAAAAATTGGCTTATCAATTAATTCTTCAACGACATTAACCCCGCTTTTTTCAGGTAATGTATATGTTCTTCCAGTGGTATTGAATTCGGGAGAATGTGATCTATATAAATATGTTGGTGTTGTATATAATAATAAAGGATATTCACCAAATAACACAGTCCCTTTATCAGTCTTTCCTTTCTTGATAATGTCATCTAAATCTTTTGAGTATTCTATCATTAATCTATATGAATACTCTAAATGATTATCATCTTCAACACTTGTTACGGCACTTTTAGCTATACCTGACCTAAGATCCTGATTAATTATTTTAACATTACTACTACTAGCCAATGTCCTTGTAAAATAGCTTGAACTACATTTACTATGTAAAAAAGTAGCTAATTCACTTGGATTAGAATAATCATCTTTTATATGTAGTTTGTGCTTTCCGACAATGTGTCCTTCTGCTGGTAAAGTTAATTCAAATTCGTTCATATGTCTCACCTAATTATATAATATCAAATTGTAGCTTTAAAATCAAATATGGCTTTCGACAAAATGTGACAAAAAACGAGCATTTTCGACAAAACTAGACATATTAAACTCTACCTTATTTTATAATAAAAGTATTATAATAAAAATGTAATATAAAGGAGAGGTTATGAAAAAGAGAATACTAGCAGTAGATGATAATAAGAACATAACAGATATATTAACTGAATATTTTGTAAGCAGTAAAGAAATCGAAGTAGTAGACACAGCAGCAGATGGAGATGAAGCTTGGGATAAGATAAGAAAGAATCATGATAATTATGATGTAGTGCTTTTGGATCTAATCATGCCTAAGAAAGATGGGATGTATGTATTAGAAAAGATAAAAGAAGAAAAGTTAAATATAAAAGTAATAGTGGTAACTAGTTATAATGAAGAAGAAACAATAAGAAATATAAGTGAATATGGAGTAAAATACTTTGTGCTTAAACCATTTGATTTAAAACAGTTAGAAAAGAAGATAATAGAGATTACTTCTAAGAAGAGAGATAATAAAATTATAGATTTGCAAGAAGGAAAAGAAATGGTAGAGATTACTAATATGCTACATAAACTTGGTATTCCTTCACATATTAAAGGTTATCAGTATGTTAGAGACGCAATTAATCTTGTATATACTAATCCTGCTTTGATAGGTGGCATTACTAAAGAACTATATCCTGAAATAGGAAAGATATATAATAC
>CADBRE010000055.1 GCA_902797005.1 uncultured Erysipelotrichaceae bacterium
CCCATGTTGAAACCTCTTATCAGAATAGAAGCTATTTTAGAATCACTATTATCTTTTCCAACTTCCATAGTCATTGCGACATTACCAGTTAAATTGGCTAGTATTTTGCTTGATGGAGTTTCAATGTTTTCCTTTTTCATTAATTTTTTACATCTTTTATATAGTTCATCATATTTTTGCATTTCTTCTTCAAGTAAGAACTTAATCTTATTATCTTTTTCTTTAATTAAAGATAATAGTTTTTTAGAGCTTTTTTTGCCCATTTCGGTATTATGATAGATAAATGTTAATAATTCTTCTGTTTCACTCATTTTAAAATCACCTGTTTATATTATGTGTAGATATTTTTATTATATACAATTTGCTTGATAAAACTTGTATTTTTAATAAGTTTGTTATAGAATTAACTTAGGGAGTGATAAAATGAAGAAGTTTTTAAATAAGTATAAGATGCCAATTATAGTAGTTGCATTATTGGGTTTATTTGTACTTTTGTCTGTATTATTAAAAAATACTGATTTTTCAGGAGGGTATTCAGATGAAGTTAATGCTTGGATAGAAGCTACTAAAAAAGATGAGTATGTTGTAACTGTTTTAGGTCAAACTACTTGTGGACATTGTAAAAACTATAAACCTGTTATGGAAGAAGTTAAAGAAGAATATGGTTTAAATCTTTATTGGTTTGAGATTAATTTAATGACTAGTAAAGACTATAAAGGTTTAACTAAAACTTACAAGTTACCTAGTTATACAGAAGCTACACCTTATACTGTTATAACTAAGAACGGAAAAGTTATTGATGATGTTCAAAGTGCTTTAGGAAAAGATGCTTTAGTAGAATTCTTGACTAATGCTGGCGTGATTGCTGAAAGTTAATCGTTGATTAGCTTTTTCTTTTAGAGGTAAATATGAGAAAGAAAGTATTATTAGTTGTTGTAGTTTGTGTATTATTAGTTTTGTTTATTATTGATAAGACTAGTGATTATAGTATTAAGTATGAAATAGATGGTTTTCAAGTTACTGAAAGTTTTAATAAGAATGAAGCACATTTTATTATAGAGAAAGATGATAAAAAGTATGATTATCTATATTTTCATAAAAGATTCTTTGATAGAAAAATAGTTAGTAGTATAGATAGTGAAGAAGTTAATGGGTATTTATGTTTGAAACCTTATATTAATGGGCTTGAAGGTTATTCTATTTGCAGTAATGGAGAAGAAAATATAACTAGAGAAGTATTAGATAAGTCTATTGTTTATGAAGAAAGTAGTAAAGATTTTGAATTTAATAGTTTAGATAATAATGAGTATATGCTTATATGGAAATATGATGGTTTTTATTATTTAAATGGTAATGAAATGAAGAGTATTAACTTGTTTAATAGTGAGAGATATTCTAATGATTTGATGTTTAAGATAGATAATTATATAGTGTTTCCTAAGTATGAAAATAACTATTTATTTAATACATTTATTATTTTGGATATGACTACTGGTAAGTATAAAGAAGTAGAAACTAAGTATAGTATAAACTATGATAGTTATTATGTTGGTAAGAATAAAAACTCACTTTATTTATTTGATAATAAGAATGAAAACTTATATGAAATTAATTATAAAAAGAATAAAGTGGATTTAGTAGGAAGTAGTATTCGTGGGTTTATTAAATATGAAAATGGAAGAGAAAAGAATGCTAAGCTTGAAGAATACACTAAAGACAAGATAACATATTTTGATAGTGAAGAAGAATTAGTAAAAGTTAATAACAATGTAATTAGCTATAATGATTATGAATTAAAGTATAGTGATTATAATGTTAATGCTACTAATGTTATAGATGATAAAGTATATTATGTTTATAAAGATAATGTTTATAAATATGATAAGGGTAAAACTACTTTAGTGTGTCATTATTTTGAACTTAATTTTAATAGTGAAGGAAGAATATTTGTCTATAGTAAATAGCAATTTCTTCTTTTTTTCATATAATACTTTAGGTGAAGAAGATGGACGGATTTAGAAAAGTTATGGATACTGAATATTATACTTATTATACTGTGGAAAAAGGGGATACATTATTTAGTATTAGTAAAAGATTTAATGTTAATCCTAAGTTAGTATCTGAGTTAAATGGTCTTAAACAAGATGAGTATATTTATCCTAATCAAACTCTTATTATTCCAAAGAAAGGTATACAATATTATATAACTAAAGAAGATGATACACTTAGGTTGGTGGCAGGTATATTTGGTACGACTGAAGAAAAATTAACCGAGCAAAATAAGACTATATATTTACTTCCAGGACAAATGATATTTTTAAGAGAAGAGTAAGTTCTTGTAATTTACTTCTTTTTTTTATATAATGGTTATAGAGTAAAGAGGAGAGGGTAATAATGATAGTTAAGAAACCATATGCTTTTTTGATTAAACATTTTAAACTTATACATTTATTACTTTCTTTATTAATGATACTTGTAATAATTAAATCTAGAAATATATATTTATTTTTTAATGACTATGTTAAGAATGGATATTATACTTATATAGACAATATAGCTAAATCATATGTAAGTGGTTACATTTTCTTAGCAATAGTGTTTATTGTAATGCTCACTACATTTGTGTATTTGCTTATGAGGTGGAAAAAGAAAAGTAGGAAGTTTTATTTATCAGTATTTGTTTTTTATGTTATTTTAGTAGCTGGGCTTTTACTTTTTTATAATGTGTTTAATAATTTAACAATTAATCCTCTTGATACTAGAGAGATAAGAGCATATAGAGATATAGCTTTGCTTATATATTTACCTCAGTATATATTTATATTAATATGTATAGTAAGGGCATCTGGTTTTAATATTAAGCAGTTTGATTTTAAGAAAGATTTAGAAGAGCTTGATATAGCTGAAGAAGATCAGGAAGAAATAGAAGTAACTTTAGGATCTAATAGTTATAAGGTTAAAAGATGGTTTAGGAAAAGTTATAGAGAGTTTATTTACTATACTAAAGAGAATAAGTATTTCTTTTGGTTAACTATTGGCGTGATTGTTCTTTTAACTGGTGGGTTATTATTTTTTACAAGAGACAAGAGTGTTAAGACATATAATGAAAGTGAATACTATAATGTTAATGGTATTAGGTTTAAAGTAGTGGAATCTTATGTAACTGATATTGATTATAAGGGAGGTACCATATTAAAGGGTAAAAACTATATGATAATAAAGCTTTCTATGGAAAATCAAAACCGTGTTAAGTCTAGTTTGGATACGGATATTTTAAGATTAAGAATTAATGATACTGATTATAAACCTATTTATAGTGCTTCTGATTATTTTAAAGATTTAGGTGAAGCTTATTATAAGAATAGTTTATATAGTGGAGAGACTTATGAATATTTGCTTATTTATGAAATACCTAAAGAAGTAGGTTATAGTGATGTTAGGTTTAGAATGGTTAGCACTATTACAAATAATACTGCTAGTTATAAAGATGTTAAGTTAAATCCTAAAGAATACTTTATGAATGAAGAAGATAATACTTATGGGCTTAATGAAGCAATTGGACTAGAAAACACTACTCTTAAGTCTAGTGATATTATTGTAGAAGATTTTGAGATAGGAGATAGTTTTACTGAAGAATATACTTATTGTATAAGCTCTTGTTATCAAGGTAAAAAGGTTATTAAACCTACACTTGTTGGTAAGGGAGAGAAGACTATTTTAAAGCTAAAGCTAAGTACTTCTGCTGATAAAGATTTGTATATAAGTAAGTTTATAAATTCTAATACTAATTTTGTTAATTATTTTGGTAGTTTGGAATATATTTATAATGGAAAAGAGAGAGTTTCTAGCTTTAGTACAATCTCTTTAGATAATATAGATACTAAAAATGTTTATGCTGAAGTAGATAGTAATGTTAAAAATGCTACTGAAATAAGGTTAATTATGACTGTAAGAAATCAAAGATTTGTAGTAAAATTGTCAAAATAATTAATTTTATGTTTGCATTATGAGTAATATTTGATATAATATTACTTGCAAATGGACCTATAGCCAAGTGGTAAGGCGTGGGACTGCAACTCCCTGATCGTTGGTTCAAATCCGACTAGGTCCTCCAAGTTGTAAATTGACTTCCTATGTGGAAGTTTTTTTGTTCTTGACTTTTTAATAAAAGAAAATGAAAATCATTTGCAAGAAGTTGAGAATAATGCAAACAATTGGTATAATTATGAAGAAGGCGTAAGTAATGAAAGAAATACAAGAAAAATTAATAACATTAATGAAAGAAATAAAAATGAACGAGGGGACAATAGAGGGAGCTAAACATCTGTTGAAAACGGAAGAACAGGTGAAGACAACAATAGATTATATAAATCGTTACAAGAACATAATAACGAATCATCAGTTGAGACAATTTCTAGTAGAAATAACACAAACGAACTAGATAATAGTTTTTTTGATAATATAGTGAACATAAAAAAAGGTTTACCTATCGGAGTTGCTCCGAGAAGTGGTAAGCCTTCTTATGTAAATAATTCTACCACACCAGATCAAAATGGTCAAATCATTGAAGTACTACCTATTAACAGTAATATGCAAACAGAAGCTTTAAGAGGACGATTAACAATTATTAAAGAAGATTTAAATAATAATACTAATAGATTATATTATAATCAATTAGAAGTTGTTTCTGATTTTGACCAAATGAAAAACGACACATCTTCAACCCCTCAAATAAATGAGAAAGTTGACGGTGATATGTCGTTTTCTTATAGTAATTCTACCACAACTAACCAAAATAGTCAAATCTGCGGAATATTGAAAAATATAAAAATAAAACTTATAATGTTATTAAAGAAGGTGATATTAATGACAGTAGAGCAAATGCTATTTCTACAGGAAATATGAAAAATAGATCTGAAATTAGATAGCGAAATAGAAAATCAAGTCCGCAAGATAGAAGACAACAAGATATTGGAAAAGGCAACACAGTATATACAGGCGAATAAGGAAACAATAACGTTGCAGCAAATCAAAAATTATTTGAAAAGAGTTCAAAATCAAATGTAAATGTTTTTGTAAGAACCATTATTAGATAATTTACAAAAGATAATTTTTAAGGTAATTTGCTTTATGATATCGATGAAGGCATAATAAAAAGAAGTGACGGGAAGCTACAATTGCGACCAACCACTTCTTTAAGTAATACTAATTCTACCACAACTAGCCAAAATAGTCAAATCAGTGAAGTATTACCTACTAATAGTAATATGCAAATAGAGGCTTTAAGAGGACAATTAACAATTATTAAAGAAGATATATATAATATTACTGATATAGTCAGACAAATAGATACACAAAATAATACAGAGCATTGATGGTCACAAGGTACAATACCCAGAAAGCATCAGCTCTGTATGTAATATTAATTTTATTATAAATACTCAAAATAGTCAAATGAATGTAATATAATTAACTAAGGGTAATTCTGAAGGGAATCAATTTTATCCCTATAAATGCGAATATTTAGATGACAAAAAAACAGATTGACTACGATGGGGACGCTAGTAAAAATAGAATCTTGCCACCTAACAGCCAATCTGTTTCTTACATAAGTAATTCTACCACAACTAACCAAAATAGTCAAATCTGCGGAATATTGAAAATTATAAAAATAAAACTTATAATGTTATTAAAGAAGGTGATATTAATGACAGTAGAGCAAATGCTATTTCTACAGGAAATATGCAAAATAGATTTAAAATTAGACAGCGAAATA
>CADBRE010000056.1 GCA_902797005.1 uncultured Erysipelotrichaceae bacterium
AAGATTTTCAAAAAGGGTGCTTCAATATTTAATTTTGAAGCACTTTTGGTATTTTATTTATGTACGGCCTCCAAAATTTTAGGGGTCATTTTTTAATTTTGAAACGCCAATTCCAAAATTTGACGGTTTGCATTAAATGCACACTTTGTGTTAGAGTACTAAGGCGAAAGGAGGGAAAAGAAATGCTTAACAACGTAGTAATCGTAGGAAGACTTACAAAAGATCCAGTGGTAGTAAAGTCTGAAAGTGGAAATAGCAGAACATTTACTGTTATTGCTGTTCCTAGAACTTATAAAAATGCTAATGGTGAATATGAAGCTGATTTCATAAAGTGTATTTTATGGAATGCAATGGCCGAGCACACTTGTGAGTACTGCAAAAAAGGTGACATAGTTGGAATAAAAGGAAGACTTGAATCTAGAACTTACGAAAAAGATGGAGAAACTAGATATGACACAGAAATAATTGCAGAAAGAATATCTTTTTTATCAGCTAAGAATATAAAAGATAACATCGTGCTTGATAACCCAGAAGCATAAACAAAAGGATTTTTCCTTTTGGCTACTCTCACTTAAAACTTTGTTTCTATTACATCGAACTCCTGAAAATAAAATATATTAAATACCCTAACAATAAGTGAGAGTAGCCAAGAGGAAAGTATTAATAAACAAAATAAGTATATAATAAACATATGGGAGACTATATGAAAAAGTATATTTTGATGATTATTCTTTTCTTTGCCTTAACAATTAAGTTAAATGCATTAGAGAATATAACTATAAAAAATGAAACACTAGCCCCTTTATTTGATAAAAATATATATGTGTATAATGTGTTTGTAAGTGAAAACACTCAAATAATAACTATAAATGCTTCTAAAGAAGAAGATGAAATTGTAACAGGGACTGGAAGTAAAAGTTTAAAGAAAGGACTCAATGTAATAGAGATAACTTCTTATAAAAATGGAAGTGAAGTAACATATAAACTTAATATCACAAGAGGAGAAGTAGTGTATAACAAAGAAACATCACACCTAAGTAGTATTACTATTGAAGGAGTAGATTTGGATTTTGAAAAGGATAAATACTATTATGAAATAGATACTGATAAAGATAGATTAGATATTAATTATGAACTAGATAATCCTTTGCAAACTGTTAAAGCTTCTGGAGATATTATTCTTAATAAAGAAGAAAATTATATTAAGCTTGAAGTAACAAGCGAAGACAAGAAAAGTGAAACAACTTATATAATTAAAGCTAATAAACCTAAGAAAATAATTCATGAAAAAGAAACTAAAAGCAATATTTTTGATAACCATAAGTTTACTGATGATGAACTTGAAATGATTAAATATGCTATTATAGGTGTAACTATAGTATTAATTATTATCCTTTTCTATTTTGTTTTTCTTAGAAAGAATAAGAAAAAGTACTATATTAGAAAAAAGTATTTTTTTAAGAAATAAAGAATATTATTGAAAGAGGTGTTTAATGAAAAAGTTTATTTTATTAATTTTAGGTCTCTTTCTAATTGTTTGTCCTTTGAAAGCTGAAGAAGTTTCTCCAGTAAATCTTAAAAGTGAAAGCGGTATAGTGATTGAAGCATCTACTAATAAGGTTTTATTTGAAAAGAATTCTGAAAAGCAAATGGCTCCTGCATCTATGACTAAAATTATGACTATGCTTTTAATAGAAGAAGCATTAAAAGAAGGAAAGATAACACTAGATGAAGAAGTTACAATAAGCGCAAATGCTGCTGGAATGGGTGGTAGTGAAGTGTATTTGGAAGCAGGAAAAACATCAACAGTAAAAGAGTTATTAACTGCAATAGCTATAGGATCTGCTAATGATGCGGCTGTTGCAATGGCTGAAAAGGTTGGAGGTAGTGAAGAAAACTTTGTTAGAATGATGAATGATAAAGCTAAAGAACTAGGAGCTTTTAACACTACTTTTAAAAATCCACATGGACTAGATGAAGAAGGTCATTTAACTACCGCAAAAGATATGGCTATTATAGCTTCAGCTTTAGTTAAATACGAAGATATTCTTAAGATAACTAGCACTTATGAAACAACATTTACTCATCAAAATGGTAAGAGTATATGGCTTGTTAACACCAATTCTCTTATAAAGTTTTATAATGGGTTAGATGGGTTAAAAACAGGTTTTACTGATAATGCTGGATATTGTTTGACAGGTACGATGAAAAGAAATGATATGAGACTTATCACAGTTGTTATGAATGCTAAAGTTAAAGAAGACAGAAATACAGATACTATTAATATGATGGAATATGCGTTTTCTATGTATTACAAAAACACTATTTTATCTAAGGATAAAGTGCTGGGAACAATGTTTATAGATAACTCTAAAACTAGAGAAGTTAAATACTATTTAGAGAAAGATGCAAGTGTTGTACTTGATAAAAATACAAGAGATATTACTTATAATTACGATGTGGTTTTGGATGAAGTAAAGGCGCCGTTAAAAGTAGGGGATAAGGTAGGAACTTTGACACTACACTTTAATAATGAAGACTTAATATACAATGTTGTGATTAAAGAAGAAGTTAAGAAAGCAGGATATTTTACTAGACTATTTAATTATTTAAAAGATATACTAAGTGGAAATGTTAATGTTTTAAACTAATGCCTTTACATAGATTGTTTTATCTCATAATATATACTAGGTGACAGTTATGAGTTTATGTGATAAATTAAAAAACTTTAAAAGAAATAGATAA
>CADBRE010000057.1 GCA_902797005.1 uncultured Erysipelotrichaceae bacterium
ATCTTTTGGTTCATTTACTACAGTTACTATATCTTTTACTATTTCATCATATAGTTTATTATAAAACTTCTTTTCATTCTCTGTCATAATAGTTCCTTATGCCTTTTTAGAAAGAGCTTCTTTTGCTGCCCTTTGTTCTGCATCTTTTTTACTACCGCCAGTTCCTTCGCCATACACAATATCATCAATTAAAACATCAACTACATAATATTTCTTATGAGCAGGTCCGCCTTCTTTAACTAATCTGTATTCTATAGTTTTTCTTTCAGTTTGTACTAACTCCTGTAAAGTGCTCTTATAGTCATGTAAAAACTCTGCCCCACTTTCTATATAAGGAACGATTAACTTATTAAAGAAATCAAATACTACTTCTATTCCTTTTTCTAAATACATCGCACCTATAATTGCTTCAAAAACATCAGCCACAACTGTTTTGTTTGGAGTTTGTATTGAGTGTCCAACCTTTATTTTATTTACTAAATCAAGTTCTTTAGCATATTCGTAAAGAGCATTTTCACAAACATATAGGCTTCTTTTCTTAGACATTTGGCCTTCTTTTAGGTTTTCATGTTTAAATATATAATCGCTTGATACAAGTTCTAAAACAGCATCACCCAAAAACTCAAGTCTTTCATATGAAGTACAGTTGTGTTCATTAGCGTAAGACGTATGTGTTAAAGCTATTTCTAAAAGAGCGCTGCCTTCCATGTCTATTCCAAATTTTTCTAGTTCTTTCATTTTTATCACCTTTTATCCATTATAAAATTAAATATTCCTAATTTATATAGTAACACATTGTAGAACAAAATGCACCTTATTTTTTTAATTTACACCTTTTCCGGAACACTTTTTGCCTTGATTTACACCTTTTCCGGGCGACTTTTTAGTTTTGTATCTTATTTTGCGCCAAAAGTAATTTTATAAAATAATCATAATGTGTAAAGAAAAATGGTATACTTATTTATTTTTAATTTAATTTTTGATACAATGTTTATGAGGTACTTATGAAATATATTCTTATAGCTTTAATTAACCTTTATCAAAAGATGCCTTTGCATTCACATTCATACTGTAGATTTACACCTACTTGTAGTGAATATGCTAAAATAGCATTAAAAAGATATGGCTTCTTTAAAGGAAGTTACTTAGCCGTTAAAAGAATAATAAGATGTCATCCTGGTGGTAAATCAGGCATAGACTTAGTACCATAAAGGAGAAAAGATGAAAAAAGTATTTATTTTATTTTTAAGTTTATTTTTATTAACAGGATGTTCTTTTACGAACAATAATAATGTTAGCACAGTTTACACAACATATTATCCATTTGAATATGCAACTAAATATATGTATGGAGAGTTTGCTGATGTTTCAAGTATTTACCCTTCTGAAGTAGATATTGATAAATATGAGCTAACTAATAAACAAAGAGAAAAATATTCTAGTGGCAATATCTTCGTTTATACAGGATTAACTAAAGAGGTTAAACTAGCAGTAGATTTTGTAAACGATAACAGAAGATTAAACCTAATAGATGCGACAAACGCTTTAAGTTTTACAAGTGGAATTGAAGAACTTTGGCTTAATCCATCTAACTATTTAATGATAGCTAGAAATATTAAATCTACTCTTAATGATTATGAACCAAACTTATATAATAGAGAAAAAGTTAATGAACTATATGAAGAGTTAAAGATTAAAATAAGTGAATTAGATGTTGAATACACTATGATGGGAAACAATGCCTCAAGAAAAGATATTCTAATTGCAGATGATGCCTTAGCATTTTTAAGTAAATATAATATTAATGTTTTATCGCTTGATCCGGAAAGTGAGAATTATTCAAGAAGTTATAATGAAGCTAAACGGCTTGCTTCTTCAGGTGATATCAAGTACATATATGTTTTAAAAGGCAAAGCACTTTCAAATGAAATTGAAACATTTATTACAGAGAACAATTTAGAGAAACAAGAAATAGATACAATGTATACTTTAAGTGAAGAACAAAGAAAAGTATCTGGAGATTACATTAGTATAATGAAAGAAAATATAGATATGTTTAAAACCGAGTTATTTAGATAACCCGGTTTTTTCTATTCAAATAATGTGGTTTGCTCGCCTACTTTAATGCCAAGATATTTGTATGTTTTTTCTGTTACTTGTCTTCCTCTTATAGTCCTTTTAATGAAACCTTCTTGAAGCAAGAATGGTTCGATTACATCTTCAATAGTTGTTACTTCTTCGCCTATAGATGCCGCGATAGATTCAACACCTACTGGTCCACCATTAAACTTGTTTATTAAACTTTCTAAGTATTCTATATCAGTATGGTCAAGTCCGCATGAATCTACTTTTAATCTATCTAAGCTCTTGTCAGTTATTTCTTTAGTTATTACACCATCAGCTTCAACTAAAGCAAAATCACTAACTCTCTTTAAAAGTCTATTTGCTATTCTTGGAGTCTTTCTACTTCTTCTTGCAATAACTTCTGCTGCATCATCTTCTATCTCAAGATTTAACACTCTTGCGCTTCTTTTAACAATTGTAGCTAGTTCTTCAGTTGTATAGTAGTTTAGTTTGCACACTATTCCAAATCTGTCTCTTAAAGGGCTGGATAAATCTCCAGCTCTTGTGGTAGCGCCTACTAAAGTAAATGGTGGTAAATCTATCTTTATATTTCTGCTTTGGCCTTCAGTTCCAACTATAATATCAAGTTTGAAATCTTCCATCGCACTGTAGAGTATTTCTTCTATATACTTTGGTATTCTGTGTATTTCATCAATAAATAGAACATCATATGGCTCTAAGCTGGAAAGTATTGCAGCTAAATCTCCACTTTTTTCAATAGTTGGCCCACTTGCTGTTTTTATGTTTACTCCTAGTTCATTTGCAATTATATTAGAAAGAGTTGTTTTTCCTAGTCCAGGAGGGCCATAAAGCAAAACATGATCTAGACTTGTTTCTCTTAATTTAGCAGCTTTTACAAATACTTTTATATTTTCTTTAACATCTTCTTGACCAATATATTCTTCAAATGTTTGTGGTCTTATAGTTTTCTCAAATGAATCCCCTTCTTGATATTCACTTTTTATTATAGCTTCTCTCATTTATACCTCCTTATATAATAAAACGGATATCATATGATATCCGTATATGCCTGCAAAAGGCTAAGTACAGTTTCTAAGAAACTGATGTGCCCGCAAAGGGCTAAATAGCAATTTCATTTGAAATTACATATACATTTTATCATGTTACAATTACATTGTCAATTCTTCTTCAAATAGGTTTAGTAAATAAATCTTTCATCATAATATCAATGTTGTCCAAAATGTCACTACTACATATAAATGTTTTGTTGTCATTAAAAATACGACTTTTACTAATAGTTTTTATTTGCGTCATATTTGCATAACAATTCAAATTATATTTTTTTGTATTCGGATGTGCTAATAAAAGCAGCTTGCCCAAATGCACTCTATTACATCCATTCTTAGAAGTAATAGGAACGACAAGTAAGCTATCATTCATTATGTTGTCATAATTATTAAGTACAATTGCATAATGTGTATATGACAATTCAGATCCAATATTTATTCCAAAATCTATTTTTATTATTTGACCACGTCTAAATTGATGATACGTTTTATTTTTTGGTTTTACTGTTTCTTTTAAGAATATGTCGCTTTCCTTTAATAGCCAATCATCTAATTTATTGAACTTAATGTTATTAGAATTAATCACGCATTCATATTTAGTTGATGCCAATTTCAGTTTATCTTTTGTTGTTAAAATCATTATACCTCCTTATCTTACTAATAATTTTAAAGCTTCCTTTATTTGCATTTCTATAGATAGAGATGAATCAACATCTTTAACAACTTTATTTATATCCGGCTTTTTATATCCCAAACTTTCAAGTACTTCTACAAGTTCATTATTAACAGGCGTACTTTCTTCTTTAGATACTAGTTTACCTTTTAAATCTAGTATAATTTGTCTAGCAAGTTTCTCTCCTACTTTTGGAAATTTCTGTAAGTATAGTATGTTTTCTCTATCAATCGCATCCACGATACCTGCTACATTACCACCAGCTAGAATAGGCATTGCAATTTTAGGCCCTAAACCTTTAACATTAATAAGTTTCAAAAATAAGCTTCTTTCTTCTTTGGTTTTAAAGCCATACAAAGAATATTCGTCTTCCCTTATTTGATTATATAAATATACTTTAGAAGTTTCTCCTTCTTTAAATACATATGGATTAGGAGTAAATACTTTGAAACCTATTCCACTTGTTTCTATAACTATTCCATCACTTTCTATATCACTAACTATTCCATTAATAAAATCTAACATTCTTACACCTTCTTACTACTTTATTTTATCATGCAT
>CADBRE010000058.1 GCA_902797005.1 uncultured Erysipelotrichaceae bacterium
ACTACTATATGCATTCTTTTTCAAAACTTTTTTATCAATTATATACTCATCTAGTGAAAGTTTGTCAAGTATGACTTTATCACTTCTGTTAAGAGCTTCTTCTAACGCCTCTTCTTCAGTTAAATTAACTTCTTTATAAGTGTAAAGTTCTTTCTTTTCGTTTATTATTTTAAAGAATAAATAAGGTTTTTCAACTAATAATTCTTCTTCATTCATTGACATATTAGTTTCATATTTTCCCATCAATGTAAACTTTTTTCCAAATATATCTAGATAAACGTGATTTATTACTTCACCGGTTTTTTCATAAACTATGTGCTTATAAGGAACTGTAGTGTTTACTTTATACCAAACTTCTGCATATACTCGCCCACTTGCATTTACTGTGTCTACTAATGTTTCATCTTTCATAATGCTTCCACTTATTATAGTTTCACCTTTTTTAACTAGCTCATTTACTTCTTTTACTTTAGATCCTTTGTTAACTAGAATATACTTTATCATACCGTCTTTTCTTGCAACGATATCTGTTTTTCGCGCGTCTTCATTTCTTACTGTTATTACTCTTTCAGTTAAGTTTACTGTGTATTTAGTTCCTACTCTTTCTATTTCTATCCATTCTAGAGTTGTTTCGTTTTCTTTAAGTATCTTTTCTTTGATTTTATCTATCTCTTTTTTACTTTTAACAAACTTATACTTTTTTATTCCATTTTCACTTAGGTTATCAAGCACAATTTCTCTTAAGTTACTGTTAGATGATATTACTTCAACTTCAAATATGGTATTTGATAAAACTAAAACTGCTATGTAACCAATTATGAGTGATATTAAGAATATGTAATGCTTTTTTAAGAAATTAAGTGTTCCTTTTAAGCCATAGTATTTAAGCACTTTAACACTAAAAAACAAAGATAACTTTTCAATATTTTCTTCATTAGTTTTTAAATAAACTTTATTATCTTTTAAATACAAGTCTTCATAATAGATATTATTTCTTACTAGGAAGGATACTACTTTATAGTATTCTTCCTTTATATATATAAGCACTAGATCATTCATTAAGCTCGACCCTTTTTACTATGCCACTCATTAGTAGTTCTTTCTTGTCTAGTTTTAATAGTTTAAAACTGCTTCCATAAATCTTAACTATCTTGTTATTTATTTTAATAAAGGCTTCAGTTTCTGTTATATCAATTATGCTTTGATAATTCATTATGTGGACTTTTCCGTTTAATAGTGATATTCTGTATTCTTCATTCTTTAAGTATGTTTTTAGTGTATCAAGCATTTTCTTCACCATTTAATTTTATGCTGGGAAACATTAAAAAAACACTAATGAATTATCTTTAATGTTTATATTTTAACACTTTTTGAACTGCTTCATCGATTTACTTTCTATTCTTTTTTGTTATTATAGTTATATTTTTGCCTTCGTCTAATTTATGGTTTAAAAAAGAAAAAGGTGCTTTTAAGCACCTAAATTGACTTTATAATTATATTTATTAATACTGTGTAGTTCCAGCTACAAATGGAGTTGTTGTATCGAAGTAATTACCAGAAGTAGTTACACCAGTTAAACCTGTTCCACCAGTAATATTAACTTTAACGCCATTAGCATAAGCTTTCATAACTGAAACTTTACCGTTATTGTTATCAGCAAATGCATTAGCATTCATAATTTCGAATGTACCTCTTGAAGCATTTGTACTAAATGTTCCACCATTAATATTAATAGCAGTAGTTGCTTCATATTTACCTAAGTTAAGTACTGTAATAGCATTACCTATACCATTAGTTGATTTAATTGTACCGTTAGTAATATTTAATACTGGATAGATACTAGTAGCACTACTTGCTGCAGGTTTCTCATAAGTACCACTTATTACTGTAATAGCATCTCCAAACCATGGCTCACCACTATAGTTATAGTAATCTTGATATGAATCATAGTCACCATCATTTGTACTTAAAGATCCATTAATTTCTCCACCATTAATATTTACTGTAGCCATTCTGTATAGAATACCACCATTGAATGTACCACCATTTACTGTTAAAGTACCTGGGTTTGGAATATAGATATTGTATCCTTTTCCAGAATTAAATGTTCCTCCATTGATTTCCATGTTAAAGTCTTTATATTCACCATTAGCATTACTTGAGAAACACAAACTACTACAATTAAATGTTCCATCATTAACAACAACTTTTCCGCCATCTACAAATACAGCATTGTAATCTGTATTATATGAACCTTTATTAATTGTTAATATTGCATCTTCAGTTACATAAAATGCATTAGTTCCAGCTTTACCATTAAATGTGCCATTACCTTCAACTGTAAGATTACCATTAACAGTTATAGAACCATTATAGCTCTTGCTATTTAAATCAAGTGTAACATTTTTACCAGCAGGTATTACTAAATTACTGTCAGTCTTAGTTACAGCATTTGTTAATGTAATATCTACATTTGTAAGTGTGCTATCACTTAAAATTGATGTTAATTCTCCTACGCCTTCAGCTGATGCATATACAATTGGATCTGATGCAGAAGTTGCATTTGCCATTGCACTAGTCTTCTCAGTTGAAGCTACTAGATTAACAGTAAAGTTTATTCCACTTTCTATATCTAATCTAGGTTGTTTAATCATTTCAACTTTAATAGTTACTTTTGTAACTTCACCCTTATTTGTTAATTCACTATCAGCTACTGTTTTAGTTACTCTAAAGTATTCTTTAGATGTATTTGCATCTACATCTGCATAGATGTATGCTGGTATTCCTTCTGATTCATTTACTACATTATATTCAAGTGTAACACTATCTCCTAGTTCGAATCCTTCACTAATAGCAAATGTTGCTGTGTGATCTCCTGTAACATCTAATGTTACATTTGCTGCATCTATTCCGTTAGTACTAGACACTACTGCAGCTTTTGTTTCAGCGTCTGTTACATAAGTGTTATCTGCTGCATCAAATTTTACGAATCTTACTTTGAAATCTTCATTTGTAGCACTACCTTTTGCAGTGGCAGTACCATTAATATTAAATGTTATGTTTGTAAGTGCAGCATATCCTATTCCTAGGAATACTACACCGACTAGCATTAATAGCCAGTATTTTCCTTTTAAATTTTTCATTTTCTACCTCTTTCCTTAATTATTTTAGTTAGCAGGTTCTACTGCTTCTGCTTCATATGATACTGTAAATGTACCAGTTGTATCTAGTTTGTTTTGTGCTATACATTTAACTGTTACGGTTACTGGTAAAACTTCACCAGGTTGTAATACTTCATTAGTATCAGCATCAACAGTTACAGTAAATAAATCACTTTGGTCATTAGTTACTGCATCATTTGCTATTTTTATTTTAGCATCTAGATTAGTTGATAGGTTAGCTACATAATACTTAATAGTTACTTCATCATTTGTAGCCATACCATCTACTGAAAAAGTAGCATGAGTATCATCAGTTAAACTAGCTGTTGCTGTAGCACCTGCACTAGCAGTAGTATCAACTACAACTGGATTAGCAGCTACAGCTTTAACACTTTCATAAGTATTTGCTGTATCAGTAGCATTTACATATCTTACTCTGAAATCTTCTTGAGTTGCTGATCCCTTAGCTTTTGCAGTACCTGTTATAGATAAGTTTACATTAGTTAATGCAGCATATCCAATACCTAATGCTATTATACCCACTAATACTCCTAATAATAATTTCCCTCTCTTAGAATTTTGTCTGTTCATAATCATTTCTCCTTCCTTTTCATAGACTTCCTTCTATTTTCATATTAATTTTAGCATATGTTTTTACATAATGCACTACATTTTTTTCTTTTTTTACAACTCTTTGTAAACTAACCACTCTCCTTCTCTTTTATTACCAAATCAGATGCTATATTTTCTACAGTTAAGACTCCTTCTTTATAAGAATAATTAGCTTCTCCTTCAACAATAACATCTTCTGGAATATCATCTATAAATTCTATTATTAAATCATTGCCATCCACTACTATAATAGGATAATTATGATTAACAATATTTTGATAACTAATATTATATACTTCTCTAAATCTAAAGTTTAAATAAGAGTTTAGTGTGTTTTTACTATCAACTATTTCTTCATTTGTTATATTCTCTTTATACTTAAATGTAATTGTAAATGTTTTCTCTTCTTCTGGTCCAATCTTTTCATACTTATTAATTCCATTTATTTCAAAGATTATAATATCATTTAATTCATCCAAAGTGGTTTTATAAAAATCTTCGTTTTTAACAACTTCTATAAAGCTTAAATCTTTAAGAGTGTTATTTTTAATTTTAATTTCATAAGTAATATAAGAATCTTTATCTATTCCTAACACTATTTCTGTATTAAATATAGTTTTAGTAGCGTTTATAACTCTTGAAGAAGAATCTACATTTACACTGTCTAAGTAATCAGCACTAATTATATCTACACTTGTACTTGCAAGAGCATTTGCATATCCTGTTATATTTAAATCAGTACTAGAAATAGTCGCGTATGCTATGCCTAGAAATAAAGTGGATAAGCAAATTAATGAAGTAAAAAACTTTATTTTTTTATTAAGCATAGCATTTCCCTCCTATTTTATTTTTTCTTAGCTCTTGTTGTTTTTGTTTCTTTTTTAGCTTTTGTTAAAGTTACCGGTTTAAACTTTACTGATTTTTCATCAGACTTTTTAACAGTAGCTTTTTTACTTGTTTTAACTTCTTTAATCTTAGTTGTTTCTTTCTTTACAGTCTTTGTAGGTTTAACTAAATCCTTAACTATCTTTTCAGGACTTTTAAGCTTTCTTTTAACCTTAGGTTTCTCATCTTCCTTAGGTTTAGTTACTTTTGCTTTTTCTTTAATAACTACCTTTTTAACAGTTTTAGGTTTTTCCTCTTTTTTAGAAGTCTTATTAGGTTTAATCAAATCTTTTACTATCTTTTCTGGTGTCTTTAATTTTCTTTTTACCTTAGGTTTCTCTTCTTCCTTAAGTTTAGTTACTTTTACAGTTTCTTTCTTTGCACTTTTTACCAAATCTTTTATTATTTTATCTGGTTTTTTAAGCGTTCTTTTAACCTTAGGTTTTTCTTCTTTAACAGAAGTTTTAACTACTTTTTTAGGCTCTTCTTTGACTTTCTTTGCCTTTATTTCTACTACTTTAGGTGCAGCTTTTTCTTTCTTTTCAGCTTTCTTAGCAGCAGCTTTTATATCAGATAATTTATAGCTAGTTGTTTTTTCAAGTTGCTCATATAATTTTTCTTTACTGTTTTTATTACCCATTATAACATTATCAGCATCAAGTTTATGCATTGTAATTGTTCTAGTTGCATCATCTATCTGGGCATCTATATATTGTTTAGTGAATTTTTGTTCAGCTAGAGTTTCTTTATTTAAATTCGTAACATCATACTCAGGCGTTTCTACACCGTGTTTATTTGCAATTATATCAACTACTCTTAAAGCATAAGAATAAATTGTATATTCATTAGCTGGTATAATAAAGAAGGTTCCTGTATTCTTAGTATTGTGTACCATTAAAATTGGCTTTTGAAGACAATCTCTAACTTCAAGTAAATCATCAAATGATTTTAATTTATATACCATTGATGCGCCAATCTTATGTGAAGAAGATATCTCTTGAATATATGGCGAATAGTTACTTAATATTGATTTTAATTTCTTTTTATATAAAGCTAGAGGTGTTCTACTATTAAAGTAATATATTACTAAGAATAGAATCATTATTGAAGCACCTGTAAGAAGTATAGAACCTACTACAAGAAATTCTCTTTTTTCTCCATTTACTTTAACTGTTATATAGTTTCCTTTAGAGTTTTGTAAATCACTATTTAAATCAATTGATACAGTCTTAGTTGTTAATGGTATGTTAAGGCTTATAACTTTGTTATTATTAATCTCTGATAGATATTCATTATCACTATCTAAAAGTGTTACATACATAGCTACTTTTAAAGTGCTATCAGATTTATCTAAGTCAAAATCTTTTACAAAACCTTTAATTAATTCGTTGTATTTGTTGTAATCTATCTTTATGTTCTTATCAATAGTTATATTACCTTTATTTGATTGAGTTCCAGAAGTATATAGTAAATCTTTGTGTTCATAATACGTTACATCATCATCTTTATCTTTAACACTTAACTCAGCCATTATTTTATATGAATAATTATAATTAATAGCTTCTGTTGGAAAATCTAAATCATATTTATAATCAGCACTTATGTAGTCAATTAGATTTGCTATATATTTACTATCTTTTCCTAAATATTTGTCTGTAAAGTAATTGTTTTCTTTTAGATATACCTTGTAATCTAAATCACTCTTTTCTACATATTCTATCTTGTAATCAATGTTTTCTTTTAAATACATACCTATAAAAACGAGAGAACAAAGTACTAATATTCCCGCGAATGTTCCATATACAGGTATTATTTTCATTTTTTTCTTTTTCATTTTACACCTCTTTTTATTTCTTTTTAAACATTTCATTAAGCCAGACAGTCGGTCTTCCTATTACCGGAATACTAAAGTTAACTCTTCCAAGTATTGCTTCTTCTTTTATGAATCCATCATCTTGCATCTGGTTATTATCGCCTTTAGTATAATATAGTTTAGCATTATTTCTAGTATCTATTTTAATAACCCTATGGACTAAAATACGGTCTTCTTTTTCAAAGACTAATATATCTCCTACGTTTATTTCGCCTTTGTTTATTTTACTATCATAGACTATTACATCGCCTTTATCTATAGTCTTTCTCATTGATCCAGATCCAATCACTAATGCACCGTATCTAAATTTACATGATATTAGCATTATAAATACTGCCATTACTGAAAATGATAAGATGCTTAATATATTGCTTTTCCCCTCTTTTTTGATTTCAAGACTTTCTTTTTTATTTCCAAAATTATCTTCAAGTATATAGTAAACAATTAATGGATAAATCATTCTAAAGAAAGTTCTAAAGAAAATGTACACATCAGGTATTATTGGAATAATGTATGAATATAAGCTTATTACTAATCTATATATTATTACAGGTTTAGGTCCAAATCTTTTACTTATATAGTTATAAAGTAAATTAGACGCTACTGCTGCAAATGTTAAATAACCTATCGACAATAGGAAATCATCCAGTGATGAGAAAGCATATAGATTTGAGTATATTGATATATCTATTAAAACGCCTATTATAAAGTTAAATACCATAGATACTTTATTCTCAATAGTTATAAACTTATATCTTATTATTTCACTAGATATTATTATTGCCACGATTGGAATGATATATTTATAAAGCGTAGTTAAACTAAATGTATGTAATGATTTATAAAAGCCAGTATATATTCCAAATGTATAAAAGATTCCTAAATATATTACTGATAATATTGCTATAAGCCTTGTTGCTTGTTTCTTTCTAATGTGAAGTCTAGTACTCTTTCTAATTAAGAAATACACCATTACTCCTACTGCTGACAAAAATAAAGCAAGTTCAATTTTACTATTTAATAGTCTTGTGAAGAATAAAGAAGTTGTAAGTACGATGACTAAAATAGCTTGTAATATATATAGTTTTATTTTGTCTTTTTTCACACTTTTACTTCACCTCTTTACTCTCCTAGCTTACATTTATTATTATAACATGACTATTATTTTTTTAAAACATTTTTCAACAAAAAAACCGAGAAATTTCTTTCTCAGTTTAATAGTTTAATTATTCAATAACTTCTGATACTACACCAGCGCCAACAGTTCTACCACCTTCACGGATAGAGAATTGAGTACCGTTTTCAAGAGCTATCTTAGTTATTAATTCAACTGTCATAGTAACGTTGTCTCCAGGCATTACCATTTCAACACCTTCAGGAAGTGTGATTACACCAGTAACGTCTGTTGTTCTGAAGTAGAATTGAGGTCTATAGTTACTGAAGAATGGAGTATGTCTTCCACCTTCTTCTTTAGATAGAACATAAACTTCTGCTTTGAACTTTTTGTGAGGTGTAACTGTTCCAGGTTTAGCTAGAACTTGTCCTCTTTCAACGTCTTCTCTGTTGATACCACGAAGTAATACACCAGCGTTATCTCCAGCTTCTGCATAGTCTAAAGATTTCTTAAACATTTCAATTCCTGTAACAACAG
>CADBRE010000059.1 GCA_902797005.1 uncultured Erysipelotrichaceae bacterium
AAGATGATGAAAGAAGCAGAAGCTAATAAAGAAGCTGATGCTAAACGTAAAGAAGAAGCTGAAGTTAAAAATGAAACTGAACAAATGATATTCACTAGTGAAAAAGCATTAAAAGATTTAGGTGATAAGGTTACTGAAGATGAAAAGAAAGAAGTAGAATCACTAATTGCAGATGCTAAGAAAGCTATGGAAGGATCAGATGTTGAAGCTATCAAAGCTGCAAAAGATAAACTAATGGAAAAAGCAATGAGCCTATCTCAAAGAGTTTATGAAGAAGCTGCTAAGGCAAATCAAAATGCTGAAAATGCAAATGCTTCAAGTGAAACAACTGATAATAGTTCAAACAAAGATAACGTTAAAGAAGCGAATTACGAAGAAAAATAACAATAAGGGGCTAAAAACCCCTTTGTTATTAACTTACATATTATGTGAAAGGAATGATATGAGTGGATAAATTAATAGATAATATAAGTATTTTTGAAAGTATAAAACATATAGATGATAATGGTATAGAGTTTTGGTATGCAAGAGACTTGCAAAAAGTTTTGCAATATAAAGATTGGAGAAACTTTTTAAAAGTTATTGAGAAAGCTAAAATATCTGCAAATAATACTTCTTTGGACACGAATTATTGGGTTGTTGAAGTCAACAAGCCAATCAAGAATGGTAAAGGTAAAGAAGAATTTATTAAAGATTATAAATTAACAAGATATTTTTGTTATCTTATAATGCAAAATGCAGATCCAAGCAAGGAAGTTGTCGCTTTAGGACAAACATATTTTGCTATTCAAACTAGAAAACAAGAACTCTCTGAAAGAGAATATAGTTCTCTAACTGAAGACGAGAAAAGATTCTATCAAAGAGATTTAACAAGAAAAGGTAATTACTCATTAAATCAAGCAGCAAAGAATGCAGGAGTTAAAAACTTTGATAAATTCCATAATGCTGGATATAAAGGACTTTATAACGGCGAAACAGCAAACGATATTGCAAAAAGAAAAGGTTTGAGATACAGGGAAGACATACTAGACAATATGGGTAGTGAAGAACTAGCAGATAACCTATTTAGAATAGTGCAAACTGAAGCTAAATTAAGAAAAGAAAAAATTGAAGGCGAAAAGAACGCTGCTGAAACTCACTATGAAGTAGGTAAAAAGGTTAGAAAAGCAATTGCTGATATAGGCGGTACAATGCCTGAAAACTTACCTACACCGGAAAAGAGTTTAAAAGAACTTGAAAAAGAACAAAAGAAAATATCTGTAAGCGATTTAGCTTCGCCAAATAGATTAAAATAGATATTATCTATTAATGTTATAAAAATAATTGTAAGCAATAATGTTTACAAGGAGGTAAAACGTGAATAAAAGAGATTATTATGAGGTTTTGGGTGTTAGTAAAACTGCAACAGAAGACGAAATCAAAAGTGCGTTTAGAAAACTAGCTAAAAAGTACCACCCAGATTTAAATAAAGAAGAAGGCGCTGCTGAAAAGTTTAAAGAAGCACAAGAAGCTTATGCAGTACTTTCAAATAAAGAAGAAAGAGCTAAATATGATAAGTATGGTTTCTCTGCATTTGATAACCCATATGCAAATGGTGGAAGAGGCGGATACGACTTTAGTGGATTTGACTTTTCTTCAATATTTGATGACTTATTTGGAGATGGCGGTAGAAACTTTTCTTCATTTGGATTTGGTGATGCATTCTCTTCATTTACTGGCGGAAGAGGTTCATCTCGTCCTAGACGTGGTAGTGACTTAGTATACACTATGAAAATAGACTTCCTAGAAAGTGCTAGAGGAACTCATAAAGATGTAACACTAGATGTTGAAGAAGACTGTGAAAAATGTCATGGAGAAGGCGGATTTGACAAAGAAACATGCTCTAATTGTGGAGGAAAAGGTGTAGTAAGCCAAAGAACAAACACCATACTAGGCGCTATTATGACGCAGTCTACTTGTAAAGAATGCGGAGGAACCGGACACACTTACAAAACTAAATGTAGCGAGTGCCGTGGTAAAGGTAAAATTAAATCAAGAAAAACCTATAGTGTTGAAGTACCTAAAGGAATAAAAACTGGTGAACAAGTTAGAATGAGTGGTAAAGGAGAACCCGGAAGTAATGGTGGGCCTAGTGGTGACTTATATATCGAGTTCATAGTTTCAGAGCATCCTCTATTCAAAAGAGAAGGTGATGATCTTCATATAGAAGTACCAGTAACACTAACAGATTTAGTATTAGGTAATTCTAAAGAAATTAACTTAATAGACACAAGTATAGATTTAAAAATACCTGCAGGCAGCCAAAGTGGTGATATTTTAAGAGTTACAAATAAAGGTATGACTAATGCTAGAACAGGAAGAGAAGGAGACCTTTACATAACATTAAAACTATTCCTTCCAACAAAACTAACAAGAACTCAGAAAGAGTTATTTAATGAGCTAAGTAAAACAGAACTAGACGATAACGAAGCATTTAGGAGATTTGATAAATTAAACAAATAGAAACATAGTTAACAGCTATGTTTTTTTGTACCTTTTATTTGTTTGGTAAGTGATAAGTTTCTAAAAGTCAAGTCTTGCACTCAAAATAATCGTATTATATAATTATTTAAGAAAGATGTGAGAAGTATGGATAGTAAACTTGTAAGATTTTTTGATAAGATTGGCTTAGAAGAAGAAAAGTATAAAGAGTTTGAAGGTGCTGTTTTAGAAAATGTAGTGGTTGATACTACAGAAGAAACCTGGACTCTATATGTCAAATTAGAAAAAATGATAAGCTTGTCTTTGTTTAAAGAAATGTGTGATAAGTCTAGTACTATAAAGGGAGTAAAGAAAGTGTACTTCTGTTTTAAGCATGAAGATTATTCTCTTTTAAAAGACTATGTTATGCATATATTTAATAATTATCAAGAAAAGTGTCCTATGCTTTTAAGTATTAAAGAAGAAGATATCATTGTAGAAGATAAAGATATTAAGATAGAAGTATCTAATGGTATAGAAGAGAATAAGATAAATACTATTAAACCTAAGATGAAAGAGTTTTTAAATAACATGGGATTTTTAGAGATTAATATAACTGCTGAAATTAATGAAAACAAAGCTAATGAAGCAAAAGAACTTTTAGTGCAAGCAGAAGTTAAAGAAGAAGCTGTGCCTAAGAAAGAAAACCCATTAATACTTGGTAATCCTATAAAGAATAATAAAGCTTTGGAGATTAAGAATATAATTGCTGAGATGAATGATGTTACATTATGTGCTTTTGTTTTTGGAATAGAGCAGAAAGATACAGCTTCAGGTTATACAATTCTTACATATAAAATAAGTGACTATACAGACTCTATACTTGCTAGAATATTTACTAAAGATCAAGATATAGTTAAAACATTAAATAAAAGAATAGTAGAAGGTGCTTGGTATAAGCTTAAAGGTTATGTTAAACATGATACTTATATGAATGATTTGGTTTTCAATATAAGGGATGTTGAAACATTTGATAGAACTACTGTTAAAAGAGTAGATGATGCACCAGTTAAAAGAGTAGAACTACATTGTCATACTACTATGAGTCAGATGGATGGATTAATTGATCCTAAAAAGCTTTTAAAGAAAGTTAAGTCTTTGGGTCAAAGAGGTATTGGTATTACTGATAAAAATGGTATACAGTGTTTCCCTAAAGTTTATAAAGCTAAAGATGACTTAGAAGTTTATTTTGGAGTAGAGTTATTTGTAGTTGATGATGAAATACTAATTATAAATAAAGATAGTGATAAACCTCTTCAAGAAAGTGAATATGTAGTATTCGATACAGAAACTACAGGATTTAACGCGACTGCTGGTGACCAAATGATTGAAATTGGTGCAGTTAAAATTAAAAATGGTGAAATAGCTGATAGATTTGATGAACTTATTAATCCTGGAAGGCCTTTAAGAGCAGAAATAATTAACTTAACTAACATAACTGATGAAATGCTAAAAGATAAAGATGACGAAGAAACTGTCGTTAAGAGATTCAAAGAATGGATAGGAGATGCTCCTATGGTTGCGCAGAATGCTCGTTTTGATATATCTTTCATGCAAAGTGCTTATAAGAAATATAATCTAGGAACATTTGATAATGTAGTAATAGATACTATGGAAATAAGTAAAGCACAGTATCCAGATGAAAATAAACATAACTTAACAGTACTAACTAAAAGATATAACGTTCCGTGGAGTGAAGATGCCCACCACAGAGCAGATTACGATGCAGAAGGAACAGCTTTAGTATTCCACAAAATGATAGCTAATTTAGATAGCACTTACAAAACAATAACTGATTTAAGAAGATTAGCTAATCCTGAAGAAGCTTATAAAGTAAATAGACCTTATCACATTACTGTATATGCTAAAAACAATGTTGGTCTAAAGAATATGTTTAAGATTATATCTTTTGCAAATACTAAATATTTCTACAAAACACCTAGAACACCTAAAAGTATATTAAAAGAATACAGAGAAGGACTAATTATTGGAAGTGGATGCGTTCATGGAGAAATATTTGAAGCAGCTAAGAGTAAAACTGAAGAAGAGCTAAGAAACTTAATGGAGTTTTATGACTTTATTGAAGTTAACCCACCTAGTATATGTGACTTTTTAGTTGAAAGTAGTGAAGTATCATCAAAAGCAGATATATATAACATAGTTAAAAAGATAGTTGATAATGCGGCTATAATAAATAAAACTGTTGTAGCTACAGGTGATGTTCATACGCTAGATCCTGAAGATAACATATATAGAGAAATACTTGTAAGACAAAAACAGCCAGGCGGTGGACTTCATCCTTTAAATAGACACTCAATTAAGACTATACCTAATGCTTATTTAATGACTACTAATGAGATGCTTAAAGAGTTTGAGTTCTTAGGTGAAGAGAAGGCTTATGAAATAGTTGTAACTAACTCAAATATGATTGCAGATATGTTCGAGACAGTTGAAATAGTAAAACCAGGATTAAATCCTCCTAGAATGGAGAACTCTGAAGGAATAATAACTGATAAAGTTTATGAAACAGCTAAGAGTATATATGGAGAAGAACTTCCTGAAATTATATCTACTAGACTTGAAAAAGAGCTTAATGGTATTATAAGCAATGGATATGCAGTTCTATATTTGATTGCTCAAAGGCTTGTAGAAAACTCTAATGAACATGGGTATATAGTTGGTTCAAGAGGTTCTGTTGGTTCTTCATTAGTTGCCACATTCTGTGGTATTACTGAAGTTAATCCGCTTCCTCCACACTATGTTTGTCCTAAATGTAAGAAAACACTATTTGAAATAGACGGACACCCACTAACTGAAAACTATGACTCCGGATTCGACCTTCCAGAAAGAAAATGCGAATGCGGTGAAATGATGAAAAGACAAGGACAGAATATACCATTTGAAACATTCCTTGGATTTAATGCAGAAAAAACACCAGATATAGACCTTAACTTTTCAGGTGAATATCAAGCTAAAGCACATGACTATACTAAAGTCTTGTTTGGTGAACATAATGTTTATCGTGCTGGAACAGTTTCTACTATAGCTGAAAAAACTGCATTTGGATTTGTCAAAGGATATATGGAAGACAAAGGCATTACAATGAGAAGACCTGAAATAGAACGTTTAGCCAAAGGTATTACAGGAATTAAAAGAACTTCAGGACAGCACCCAGGAGGTATTATAGTTATACCTGATTATAAAGACGTATATGATTTTACACCATTCCAGTACCCAGCTGAAAACACTGAAGCAGCTTGGTACACGACACACTTTGAATTCCATGATATTGAAGAAAATGTACTTAAATTAGATATACTTGGACACGATGATCCGACTGTTCTTAAATATTTGGAAAGTGATACAGGAGTAAATATCAAAGATATTCCACTAGATGATTTGGACACTCTAAGCTTATTTAATAGGCCTGATGCTCTTGGAGTTACTCGTGAACAACTTAAGTGTTACTCAGGAACTTTAGGAATACCTGAATTCAATACGAACTTCACTATAAAGATGCTTGAAGAAATAAAGCCAACTAGATTTGCTGATTTAATAAAGATATCAGGACTATCACATGGTACTGATGTTTGGAACGGCAACGCCAGAGACTTAATACTTGATGGAACTTGTACATTTGATAAAGTAATCGGGTGCCGTGATGACATAATGAACGGATTAATTGCTTCAGGAATAGACAAGTCACAAAGCTTTAAAATGAGTGAGTTTGTCCGTAAAGGTAAAACAGCAAAAGAACCTGACAAATGGAACGAATACAAAGAAATCATGAGAGAGCATAATGTAGAAGACTGGTACATTAAATCTTGCGAAAAGATTAAGTACATGTTCCCTAAAGCACACGCAGCTGCATATGTTATTAATGGTGTAAGAATAGCTTGGTTTAAATTATATTACCCAATATATTACTACAGGGTATATCTAAGCATTCGTGAACAAGACTTTGATCTAGATGCTATGTATAAAGGTAAAGCTGCAGTTAAACAAGCCATTGAAACTATAGAATCTAAAGGTTTTGATAAAACTAACAAAGAAGAGTCTACACTATCTTCACTATATATATGTAATGAAATGATAGAAAGAGGATTTAGATTTGAAAAGATTTCTATTACTGATTCTGATGCTACAATGTTTAAAGTAACACCTGATGGCAAAGGACTTATTCCTCCATTTACAGCAATAGATGGAATGGGTGAAATAGCCGCTAGAAAAGTAGTTGAAGAAAGAAATAAAGGAGAATTTGTTTCTATAGAAGACTTACAAAACAGAGGCAAAGTATCCCAAGCTATTATAGATAAAATGAGAGGTATGGGAGTATTTGATTCACTTCCAGAAAGCTCACAATTGTCACTTGACTTATTCGGATAAAACAACTTAAAAAAAGTTGTTTTTTCATTAATTGTTTGCTTGTTTTTAAAGAAGCTTTATGGTACTATAAGTTCAAGTTGCAAAGATAAAAGTGTTGACGCGTTGTTTATTAAGGGTAGAAAATATAATAACGGA
>CADBRE010000060.1 GCA_902797005.1 uncultured Erysipelotrichaceae bacterium
TGCTTTCAGTAATCGGGCTTACAAATAACTGGCTTCCAAAATAGTATTCATTTTTGTAAAGTGGTTCATCATATACTTCTGGATATGAGTAATATAATGGCTTAGTTAATACTTCTCCATCTTTATAGTATTTGTATGCTTCGCTATAAAGATAAGGTATTAGTTTGTGTCTTAGTCTTACATAGTCTCTTACTATTTTCTTTGTTTTAACATCCCATGCCCATGGTTCACGCTTATAGTATTTTCCTTCCTTTGATGCTAATCTAAATATTGGTGAATAAACTCCAAATTCAACATATCTCGTAAACAATTCTGCATCTTCCGTTCCATTTTTGTATCCACCTATATCATGGCTCCACCATGAAAGTCCTATATTGGAACTAGTTAAGTTATAGAATGGCAAGTATCTAAGAGTTTTCCATGATACATCAGTTTGGCCTGAGTATAAAGCTGGGTATCTATGAGAAGCTATTCCTGGGTTTCTTGATAATATAAAACCTCTTCTTGCATCACTTTTTAAATAATTCATAAATGTATAATGCATTAGCATAAATGAGAATATTTTGTCTTCAGTTATATCATCTAATAATAAGTAGTCTACTCCTAGTCTTTCAAAATCCATTACTGTTGTTTTATAGAATAAGTCTAATAGTTTAGTATTATATACATTTATTGGAATTATTGAATCTTTGTTAAGTCCTAATAACTGTTTATAGTAGTTGTAATTATTATCTGATGGTGTTAGTCCTTCAAGCGATTTTATACTTAGTCCTAGATATATATCTTTATTATGTAAATCACCTATTGATAAGGCTGCATTTGAAAACTTGTCTGTTCCAATAGCGAAATTTGCATGAACTTTTCCTTGTGCTTCATCTTTGTAATTAGAAAGGATTACTGAGCTTAAAGGCAGTTCATTTTTTTTAAAATTATCTGTTAATTCTTCTAAAGATTCTGAAGTGTATTTTTCATTTTTATTCCAAATTACTCCTAAAGCATATCTAGGCAGTAAAGCTGGTTTACGTGTTAATTCAAAGTAACTATCTAATGCTTTTTTAAAATCATTTTTATATAAGAATAGATATATGTCTGTCCCATTAGATGGATTCTTTTTTATTGATCCGTCCTCTATAAATACTGGACGTGCTGTGTCGTCTATTGAAGCAAAACCGTCTATGTTATATAAACCTTTGTCTAGCGTAAAAGATTTCGAATAATCAAAGCTATAAGTACTTCCTTTGTAGTTTCTTACTTCAGGATTATTGAAATACCATATTTTATCTGTGTCTTTAACTGTTATTCTAAGGTTAGAGTCAGGTACTAATTTAGATGCTTCAAATGGTTTTTCTTTAGAGTATTCTAGAACAAAGTAATCATTTGTTATATTTAAGTATTTTTCATCTTGTTTTACTATTATGTTTGGATCTTTTTCAAAGTTTCTGTTTAGGGCTAATATTGTAGGATAGTCATTAAATATGCCATCAGGATTGTATTCAAGGCGCAACAAAACATCAGATAAAACTGTGATTCTGTATGTTTTACCCTGGAATACATAATTTGGTTTAGATTTCCCTCGTGATACATCAATTTTGAAATGACTTGCTAGCTCACTCATAATATTCCCCTTTATCCTATATAAATGATAACACAAAATGTGTTTTTTAACAATAGTAAAAAAAGCTTTATGAAAGCTCTTTGTTATATCCAAATTTACCATCATTAAAGCCAATGAGTGAGTTTATAAATATCGTCAGTACTGATAACAATAATATTAGTTTTAAATCTATATTTGTTAAATAGAAGACTAATAATATCAATACTTTAGATAAGTTTATTATAGTTTCTGAAAATCCGATATAGCTTATAGAGTTATAGTTTTTACCATAAGCATATGTGTTTCTTTGCACTATAGTATCTAAAGATGATTTAAATATTCCTTCAAAGAATACCACTATTAAAAAGATTATGCTCCCTTTTATATTTAGTTTTATTAAAAAAGTTATAGCTAGTAATATAGATGACAACTTTAAATAGTCTTTCTTATTTTTATCCATTTTTTTAGCTAAGTAATAAATGTAGATGATGCTGCTTATTCCACATATTATGTTTACTACACCTAGATAAGTAAATTTTCTTTTTATATATAAATATACATATAGTGGAAATAGGTAAATCGCTATACTTCTAAATTGATCTATAAATGTAAAAATGAAGTTTTTAAGTGGATAAGAAGTTGCTATCTCTTTCATCGTTTCAGGCGTTTTTGTATCATATGATTTCATTTTTAAAAGTGGTAATATACTTAAGTTCATTATTATTAAAACTATTATTGATAATACTAAGTATCCAAAGTGTTCAATTATTTCTGCACCGATAAATGTTGATAATAAAAGTCCTACTAAAGTAAATATTTGATATGAAGAAGTGTTGTCTGTGGCTTTTTTATCATCAATTATTCTAAGAGCATATACGTGCCTGACTGTCCAGTAAAATGATGCATATAAGCTTGATAGTATTGCTAAAGTTATTAGTGAAAAAATGCTTTCTTTAAGGAAGTTTAAGTATATATATGTTATGCTAAAGAATATTGAACTTGTTACCATAAGAAAAGAGCAAGATGCATCTTTGTAAAACTTAGTTGGAATAGATAGTAAAGTGCACAATGCATGTTTTATTATTAAGAAAAGAAGTATATCTTTTATAGAGAATCCTTTATCGTATAGTATTAAAGGAATGAATACTTCTATTAAACCTTTAGCAAAGCTAGTTATGAATACAAATATATTAAACTTTTTTAAATTAGACATTTTTACTTCTTTCTAAAATTATATTTGCATCAGCATTAGTGCATATTAGCTTTACTTTATTTATTTTAAAACCTTTTATACTAGCGATACTTGATAGTTCTTTTAATCCATCTTGTTCTAATTCTTTTACTACTTTTTCAGTTAAGTCTTTTTCTAAATTATCTGTCATTGCTGTGTTAACCTGATAAGTTTTAGTTATGTTTCTAATTTCTATTTCAATTTCAATTATCATGCCTTTCATTCCGTTAAATACTTCATTTATTTTTTTAGAATGGAATGTTGAAAATTCAATAGTTCTTATATTTTCTACATATGGTTTATCATTTTCTTCAGCAAATAAGAAAGGCATAGATATAATAAAACTAATTAAAAAAAATGATAGAATTACTTTTAACTTCTTCATACACTTCACCATTAATAGTGTGTATATTTTTAAAGTAATAATTCTACCAATTATTGTTAATTATAGTATTGTTTTAGCTAAAGTTTTTACTTCTTCACTAATATTTTCTCTTGTTCTTATATTTCCTTCTGGTGCACAGTTTACTTGTTTAAAGTTATATAGCTTAGCAAGTTCTAGATAAGTTTTTTCTGCATGAAGTAAGTGTTCTTTATTTGTTTCATGTTGGTCTAAACTTACTCTTCCTTGTTTTAAGATGCATGCTTGTTCATAAGGCATATATAAGAATATTACCATATCTGGACGAGGCAAATCTAGTAAGTTAAATTCAAGTGTTTCAATAAAGTTATACATCTTATGTCTTTCTTCTGTATCAAAGATTTTTCCTCCTTGATGTGCCATGTTGGAAAAGACATATCTATCTAAAACTAATACATCATTTTCTTGTAGCATTTGCTTTAGTTTTTCTAAATGATATCTTCTATCTGCAGCATAATAAAGTGAAGCTACTTTAGCATCTACATTAGCTGCTCCTTCTGGAAACCAGCCATCACATATTTCTTTTTTTCCCAAATAAGGACCGCCTATAATTCTGCCTGTTGGAGAATCATAATGAGGAAAGTCAAAACTTTCTACTTGGTATCCTTCTTTCTTTAATGCATCTATAAGCATTTTTGATTGTGTTTCTTTTCCTGAACAATCTGTTCCTTCAATTAGTATTATTTTTCCCATTTTTATCACCCTCTAGATATATAATACCAAAAATTAACTGTTTAGTTAAGTACTAAATGAACATAATATGAATAGATTTTAAAGAAGGTGTGTTTATGAGTTTAAAGAAAATTAAAATTATTGATGTTTTTGGGATATTTGCTTTGTCATTTTTATTACACTTTTTATATAAGTGGCTACCAAATCCATTATTTGCGTGGACTATGCCAGTAAACGAAAGTATTTGGGAACATATGAAAATATTTTTTACAGCTACTTTAATCTGGGGAGCAATAGATTATTACCTACTTAAAAAGAATAATATATATTATGAAAACTTTTCTTTTCAATTATTCTTTACTCCATTTATAGCTATTCCTATTTATTTGCTTATGTATATACCACTTAGAAACGCGATTGGAGAAAGTATGGTATTATCAATAAGTTTGATGTTTATAGTTTATGTGATATGTCAGATAATTAGTTATAAATTACTTACTATGGATAATCTTGGTTTTATAAATAAACTAACTATTCCACTTATACTTATTTGTTATGGTGTATTTATATATTTAACTTACAATCCACTACATAA
>CADBRE010000061.1 GCA_902797005.1 uncultured Erysipelotrichaceae bacterium
TCACCTCAAAAGTAACACTATCAGTAGGAGACAAAACATAACTACTGGCATCAAACGTTACCGAAAAAGGATAATAATTCTCCAAGTAATCTTCTACATCTTGAATATTAGTCAAATTAATTGTATGTCCCAGTATTGAAAGGCTCAATACATCATAAGAAAAGTTTGCAGAAACATCACTATTAGACTCAATCTCAATAGTTTTGTTAAAATCTGGCATTCCTGGCTTCATTTTTGTAACTTCCACCACAATATCTCTAGCAATAACACCAGTATTATCTTTAAATTCTACATCCCAAGCTGCTACCGTAGCATCTAATTCCAATCCTGCATTAGCTGAAAAAGCAAACCATGCAAAAATATTAACACCCAAAGTAAAAAGTGCTAATAAGATACTAAAGTATTTTCTCTTATTCAAGCTTTTACGAAAGCTTTCTAATTGTTCTTTAGTAATTTGCTTTTTCATAGACCCTTCCTTTATATTATTTCTTCATCAAATACCTTTTTTTCTACTACTTCTTCAACTTCTTCTTCTTTATTTTTTCCCACAAGATCTGTGGATTGTTCAACTTCACTCTTATCTTTTTTTATTTCTTTAATCTCATTTTTTTCTAGTTGAATGTCAGTTATTGTTTGTAAAACTTCTAACACAATAATCAGTACCAAAGGACAAAAGATTAATAAGAAAAATCCTAACTGACTCTTTACAACATGATTTAATAAAGATATTAGAGGTACAATCCCAACAACTTTTCCTAATACTTGTTTTTCACTAATTACTGGATCTGCAACTGGCGCATTTACTCCTTTCGTTGTAAAAATTTTTTTGCCATCTTCTCCAACTTCAATCTTTATAATACGGTGGGTAATAAGCATACCTTCTAAACCCCCACGATTACCTTGATAAGCAATGTCATCTCCTACTTTTAGTGTACTAGTATCACAATCTTGTACAGCAATAACATCATTTACCTCATAAACACCTGACATCGATCCCGTTGCAACAGTAAATAAACGATACCCCATAACACTTTTATTACCACTAAATCTTTGTAAAACAACAAATACAACATAGAAAAGAATAATAGCCCCTAGAATAAAGCGAACTAATCCCATTGCAAACTGAAATAATTTATTGTCAAATATTTTTTTCACCTTCATGCCTCTTTTCGTAAGTGATTCAATACATCATTCAATGATTTTTCTTCTCTCTCTAATCGATCTTCCAATACTCCATAAATCCGTTTTGAACGATTTTCATTTCTATCTTTAATAATTTTAATCTGCTTCAAAAATGCTTCTTGTATTTTATCCTCTGTTAAATCAGGATCTGTATCTAATAAATTCTCAACCAACCTTTGAATCATTTGATTAATAATATTAGTTTCTGTAGTAGCTTGACTACTATTAATAAAATTCTTATTAGCAATAAAAGCCATTAAAAATGCTTGATCATATTCATTTTTCAAAATACCTTTATCAAAAAATTCTCTTTTCTCTTTTTCTTTTTTGTCTTTACTTTCAAACGCCTGAATAAAGTTCCATAACTCTTCTGCTTTTCTAAAGTTAGGATTTTTCAAAATAACATTTGTCTTTTTAATAGGACTATGAACTGGCTCAAAATGAAGTTTACTTAATATCTGCATTAATTCACTACCAAAGAATCCATCAATTTGGGTTTTTACCTTCCGAATTCTTTCAGCATAAGTCATTTCTCCCCTATCTCCACTATGTTCCTGAATATTCTTAGTAACATCACTAACATCAATACTTATTTTTAAATCTTCCCCATAAACTTTGGTATTAGCCTCATATTTTAATAAATTCTTATCCAAGCAATAACTTGATCCAGATGTATTAGATACTCTCACTTCAAAGAACAAACGTAGATTATTTAAAAGAGTATGAATAAAACGATTTTCATAAGTATCCATACTTTCTTCTTTATTAATATTCAAAATCTTAGATGGCTTTACTTCTCCATCTTCATCAATCTCTTGAATCAAATTAGTATGTTGAGTAAGATGAATAACTGATTCAACAGTAACTCTTCTAGCTAACTCTACTTTAACGATCTCTTCTTCATTTATAATAAATCTCTTAGGATTACGAATAATATTATCAATATAAGGAAGACAATCTTCAATAAGATCAAGCCATCCATAATCAAATTCTTTCATATCATAATCTTTTTTTACAAACAATGTTGAATTCAAATTATGAAGAAACAACTCATCATCATCTAATACTTCTTCTTGATCCATTGAAATCACCTCCTATTAAACTAATTTCTTAAGTCTTAATAAATATTCTTTACATTCA
>CADBRE010000062.1 GCA_902797005.1 uncultured Erysipelotrichaceae bacterium
AGCGCCAGAAGCTTCATATCTAAAGTCTGTTGCAAATTCCCCTATTCTTATTGGTAAATCTCTATATGAGTGTAAATCATTAGCATAAACAAGCATGTGATGAGGACAGTTCATTGGTCTTAATACAAATTCTTCTTCATCAACTTTCATCATTGGAAACATATTTTCTTTATAATGATCCCAGTGTCCACTTGTTTTATATAGATTTACTGTTCCTACGCACGGAGTATAAACATGCTTATATCCCAGCTTTTGTTCTTTCTCATAGATATAGTTTTCTAGTTGTTTTCTAACAATAGCGCCGTTAGGAAGCCACAAAGGCATACCTTTACCAACTAAATCATGATTCATAAATATTTCTAGGTTTTTACCTATCTTTCTATGGTCTCTTTGAGAAGCTTCTTCAAGTTCTTTTAGATGAGCTTCTAACTCTTCTTCAGTTCTAAAGCATACACCATAGATTCTTTGAAGCATTTTGTTTTTAGCGTCTCCCTTCCAGTAAGCACCGGAGAATTTAGTTAGTTTAAAGTATTTACATTCTTTAACACTTTCTACATGTGGCCCTCTACAAAGGTCAGTAAAGTCTCCTTGTGTATAACAAGAGATTACAGTTTCATTTTCGTCCATTCTGGATATTAAATCTACTTTATATGGATCATCCTTAAACATGTCTAAAGCTTCAGCTTTACTTAATTCATGTCTTACTATTCTCTTACCATCTTTGGCTATTTTCTTCATTTCCTTTTCTATTAAAGGAATATCTTCTTCAGTTATATTTTTATCCCCTAAGTCAATATCATAGTAGAATCCTTCTTCTACTACAGGCCCTACCCAGAATTTAGCTTCTGGATATAAGTGCTTAACAGCTTGTGCCATCAAATGTGCACATGAGTGATTTAATACATTTAAATCTTTGTCTTCTTTAAAGTTTGTCATAATTTTTCCTTCTTTCTTTATATTTACTATTTAATATATATTCCAAATATTTCATTGATTTATTGAGTATCTTTTCTTCCTGCTCCTTTCCAAAATAAAAACACTCACTTTTAACAGGAGTGCTTTTTACACGGTACCATCCATTATTTATCTTAAGACTTATAACGGTAGTCATCCGTAGATTATTATCTCTTTCCAAAGGTAGTAATTATTAGAAATCTTTATTAGCTTACACCATACGCTAACTCTCTATAAAAGACATTCTAATAATGTTGTCCTTCTTCTTTAATTTACATATTTAATTTTAGCACACATTATAAAGTTTGACAATCTGTTTTATGCATAAATGGTTGCTTTTTACATATCATATAGTATAATTACAATGTAATTACAAAGAGATTTCCTTGACCGATTGGTTGGGGGAATCTCATTTTTGTTTAATAAATATCCATAATAGTCTTTCGTTTTTTACTAAATATATTTTTTCAACCCAATCTCTTTTAAGCTTATTTTCTCTAAAAACATTGCAAATTTGATTCGTAATTATTTGACCATCTAATTTACAATATGTAATATCAATAATAAAATTATGTGATTGCTTTTCACTATTTGAAATAAGATTATCAATAGCTCTTGTTTTAGATGAAGCGTTTTTTAAAGTTTTCAAAGCCCACTTCTCACCATTCCAAATATAATCAGGAGTTGAAACTTTAGAAACATGTTTTGCTCCTTTAGCAGTCTCTATTTCAGGTACCATATCAATTCTTCCTCCTAAGTTTTCTTTTAGCCAAACCGTGATTTTAAACTCTTTACTATTTTCACTAGGAATCCTTATCTTTTCCTCTCCTTTAATCGGATGATATATCCCATCATCATCTATAAATCCATTAACAAAATTAACACCTTTTACTCTTTTTATTATTTTTGGTTTCTTCCTTATTAGTAGTTTTATAATCAGCATGCTAATCATTCCTCCTACCTTATATGTACGAAAAAAATTGGCAAAACGCTTTTTTTCTATTAAAAAATTTTAAATTTTAAATTTTTTTGTGTAAATGCAATGTATATTAGTTATTTATTAAATACAAAAAGAGCTTTCTTTTAAGTTGACATTCTAGTATAATAATATAGAAATCAAAGAGGTGATTTGTTTGAAAATTATAGGAATAGTTACTGAATATAACCCTTTTCATAATGGGCATTTGTATCAGATTAATAAAATAAAAGAAATGTTTCCTAATAGTTTAATAGTTATTGCTATGAGCAGCCATTATACACAAAGAGGAGAAATCAGTATAATGAATAAATGGAATAAAACTAAAATAGCTCTTGATAATAATGTAGATATAATTTTAGAATTGCCTTTTATATTTACTAATCAGTCTGCTGATACATTTGCTTATGCTGGTTTAAAGCTATTAAGTGAAATGAAAATAGATACCTTAGTTTTTGGAAGTGAAACAGCTGATAAAGAGCTTTTATACAAAGCTTCAAAAGTTCAAATTAGTAATAAAGAGTTTGATGATCTAGTTAAGCAGTATATTGATAATGGAGAAAACTACCCTACCAGCTTATGGAAAGCAACTACTAATTTAACTGGTATTGATATTAAAGGAAGTAATGACATACTCGCTATTTCATATATAAAAGAAATAATAAAGAATAATTATAATATTGATTTTCTACCAATCAAAAGAACAAATGAGTTTAAGAGTTTAGAAGAAAAAGATTCTATATTAAGTGCTTTCGCTATTAGAGAAAAACTTAAAAATAAGGAAAGTGTTGATGGTTATACTCCATACGAATTAAATGAATACATAGAAAATATAGATTATGATAAACTATTTAGTATTTTAAAATATAAAATAATATCTGAAAAAGATGAACTTACTAAGTACAATTTAGTAGACGAAGGCATCGAAAAAAGACTTTATGAAAGTGCTTTAAAATCAAATACGCTAGATGAGCTTATTGAAAACACTAAGACTAAAAGATTTACATATAATAGAATAAATAGAATACTCATAAATATATTTACTAATTTTACTAAAGAAAAAGCCGCGCAGTTTAAGGAGTTAGAATACATAAGAGTACTAGGGCTAAGCAAAAATGGTAAAGATTATTTAAATCAAATAAAAAAAGACATTAATTTGCCTTTATATACCAAGTTTGAAAGAAACAAGATGTTAGAAGAAGAGCTTAATGTCACTACTCTTTATGACTTAATTACCAATAATAATTTAAGAGAAAAAGAAATAAAAGAACACGTTATTATATCGTAACGTGTTCTAATTTTTAATTTTCTTGAAATTTGGCATATAGTTTAACATTTCTAGTTAAACCTTGTGTGAAGTCATATGATTCTTCAGCACCTTCTTCAAACCACCCTAAGAATGTATAACCTTCTCTTGAAATAGTTTTAGAAGATACTTTATAACCTTCTAAGCCGAACACAGCTTTGTCTAAGTCATTAAACTCTATTCTATAAACATTCCCTTTTAAAGGCTCTCTTGGAAGATTATACTTTGGATATGCATTTACCAAATATTGTTGTAATAATTGTACATCTATGTCATTTATAAAGCCATCTGCATTAACATCAGCATTCTTTAATTCTCGAGGATTAAGCTTTTCGTAGCCACCTAAGAATTGTTTTAAAACTGTTACATCTGAAATGTCTACTACTGCATCTTCGTTGACATCGCCATAGCTTACCAAATTAGTTAATATCCTATACGGTAATTGTAAATCTGGATAAACCCCTTCCAAGAATAGTTTTATCACAATTGCATCATCTGAAGTAATATTTCCATCACCATCTACATCTGCATTCTTTATGCCTTGTTCTGTTAATGGATATTCTTCAGGTAAAAGTGTGTAGTATAGTAATAAAGTTGCATCTTCTTCTGTTATTTTTCCATCAACATTAACATCACCATAGGCTATATATTCTGTTATAGGAGTAAGTGGTAAAAATCCGTTTGTTTGTAATCCATCTAAGAATAGTTTTATTGTTACAGCATCATCTGATGTAATGTACCCATCAGCGTTTACATCAGCGTTCTTTAATCCTTGTTCTGTTAATGGATATTCTTCAGGTAAAAGTGTGTAGTATAGTAATAAAATTGCGTCTTCTTCTGTTATTTTACCATCATTATCAACATCACCATAGGCTATATATTCTGTTGCTGGTAAATCAGCAGTGCTTATTGGTGCTGACCATTCACCATAATAGATAACTTCGTTTGTTTTATAATAATATCGAGCAATATAGCTTTTCCCTTCTATGGGCATTACATCTACAAATAGTTTCTTTTGCCCTCCCTTGTAAACTACATCTTCATAGAGGCCACCATCTTTTTCAACACAGTAATCGCCTTTACAAGCACCTACCGAGCTTAGAATTTCAATACCACTTACTATGACTCCGCTTTCTAGATTCTTAAGCTCTAAAACCACTTCTTTAGACTCCTGTGAAGAATACTGTTTCATCTCTTTAACATTTAATAAAGGTATAGGATATTTATCAATGTCGAATGGTTCAATAGTAATAGTATTAGACCAGTTCCCATAAGATCTCGTATGCGTTTCATCATTATATTTAAATAGTCTAATTTTATAAGTTATCTTTGTATATTCGTTATTAACTCCACAGTCAGCAGCATAAACAGAATTATTAGTCAGATTAAGTATATCTGCTGACGCATCATGTTCTGAAAGGTCTATAGTATAAAATGATGAAACACCATCGACATTTCTTTCAACTTCATATCCTGTAGCATCTCCTATTGATGAAGAAGAAATAATATAAGCAGCGTTGCCTTCATTCCATTTCATTACACCGCCAGTGATTGCTATATCTGGTATATAGGAATTGTCCAAAGCAATATTGTATGTCTCATCATCTCTTCTATAATACTTTCCATTTCTTGTTTTAATTACGATGTTTTTTAATTGTAAACTATTCTCTTCTTCAGAGTTTATACCTATTTCAGCAATGCTAATATCGTGAGGTATAACTGAGTTAGAAGAAGTTTGTAAGTCAAATTTAATTGTTACATGATTTCCATCTTTTATAATTTTAGTCCCGGAACTACTTCCGTAAGTGCTAAATAATGAAATGTTTGATCCTGTAATTAAATCAAATGATATATATTCTGTTAGTTCGCTTATAGTCTCCATATAATTTAATGATATAGTTTTTATTTCATTTTGACTTACATAATTTATACCATCTTTATTTAAACCATAAGACATCTTTCTATCACTTAATCTTAGTTGAAATGTACCTGTGTGTGTTTCATAATTTATTTCTTCTTTTACTTCTTCTTTATTTTTGTTAGTTATTTCGAATGTAGTGGGAACGTTTAGCATTTCCCCATTCATTGCGTTTACCCATACGCCTCTTGGGTTTTTGTATAGGATAACCATGTCTTCTATGTTGTTTCCTTCTAAAGTTTTAGAAGCACGCATTATTAAAGGAGTAGTTAATTTTCCTTCATAGCCTGTTTCACTATTTACTTCTCTTGTAAACATATGAGTTCCTATTATGTATGTACCACCAGAAATTTCGCTATTGTTGATTGCCATAGCATTTAAGCTTAATACTGGTAAAACCAGTATTAAGCTAAAAACTAAGTATTTTAATCTTTTCACTATTTACACCTTATTTCCAAAGAGTTATTGAATCTCTGCTACCGCTTTCAGTACTTAGCATAACTACTTTTCCATCATTAATTGTATATTTTGTTATAGAATATGTATTTGTTTCATAATCAACTGATAAAGCTAATAGATAATCATCATGAAATTCAATATTTACTATACCATCAAATCCTACAAATAATTTTTGATAATCAGAGTCTAATACCGTATTATTAATATCATCGCCATATGTTGCAGGTACAAAATAAGTAATTACAGAAGGTATAGAATACAAAGTCTCATCTCTATTCCCCTCTTCATCAAATATTTCATAATCGTCAGTATTTGTATGATTGTGCATCTTATAAGCCATATAATAATTCTTGTTATTTATAGTGAATTTATACAATAATGGCATGGTATTGTTTCTGTTAAGGTAGTCAAAAGTAGCCTTCATTTGACCATCAGTATAAATATTTTTTTTACTTGAATTAATGACATTAGAATAATAATCTTTAGAAATACCATTTTCATTAGTAAAGTTTACATGAAATTGATAGTTATTATTACTTTCAAGATCATCAATATAATAGCTAATATTTATCAAGTCGCTAAAGCCTTGAGAATCAGGATAATAAGTATTTAATCCATGATTTGTAGTTGATAACATACTTATAGAGTGATTTTTACTACTCTTATAATACTCGTTAGAATTAACGATTTGTCCATTCACTAAAAAATCAATAGTAATAGTCCCTTTAGGGAACTCCCACGTATTAAAACTAAAATCTAATACATCAGCTTTATCTGAACCATAAATACTTATTTGTGGATTTAACATCATTGAATCAGAATCAATAAATGCTTCAACAACAGAATCATCTGTTAACATGACTTCTAAAGAAACTATATCATATAGATCAGTTAATGATACGGTAGGGTTAATGCTATCACATAGTTTCAAACCGTGTAAATATCTAATTTCTTTGAAAGGAATATCCTCATTTCCTTTTTTTACAGATAATACTCTGTCAGGTGAATAACTATCAACTAGTGAAACCTCAATCATATATGGTGGTTGAGAGAACCTAGCTTCATAAACCATATCCTTTTCATTAGAAAAGTATGGTTGTTCTACCTTAGTATCAGTTCCTTCTATGTACCAGCCATCAAATACATATCCTTCTTTTTCAGGATCAGTTACATTTAAAACTCGTCCTTCTACATCTGTAACTATTGCATAAAGTCTATCATGAACAACGGTGTCAGATAATTTAAAAGTAGCGGAAACGGTTTTAATCTTAATTGGCCCTTTAGTTAAATCGTAATCTCCTTTTAATTCTCTTGAAATTGCTCTGCCAAATAAATCTAGGTCAATTTTATTTACTTTACCATCTGCATTTATATCTGCATTAGCCAATCCTTGTGGAGTTAAATCACGCATTCCATTTAAATACTTATTTAATGCCAATAAATCCTTTGTATTTATCGCATTATCATCATTTATATCTCCATAAGAGATTTGGGGTGCTTTATCTTGATAATTTATCATAAATGTATCAGGAACCACTATTTCTTCTCCCGTCATGGCATTAACCCATTTCCCTTTTGGATTTTTGTAAAATATAATCATATCATCTATTGAATAGCTATCTATTGTCTTTGCTGCTAGCATTATTAATTGTGTAGTTAATTTACCGTCATATCCAGTATTCGTATTAATCTCTCTCGTATACATGTGAGAACCGATTACATAAGTTCTATTAGGAACATCATCTTTATTAATTGTTTTTGCATTTAAACTTATTACAGGTAATAATAGTAATAAGCTAAACATTAAATATTTTATTCTTTTCATTTCTTCTCCTCCTCTATTTTAATGAAGCTGTTACAACAGTTCCATCATTAAGCACTACTTTAAATGTTGTTTCACCATCTAGATCGCTAAACGACACTGTTGGGTTCACACCTTTACATAGCATTACTCCATCTGTATAGTTAATCTGCGTAAATGATATTGCTTTCCCATCTTCTTTTACAGTTAATGTTCTATCTGGTGAGTATTCATCAACTTTAGCTACTGATATTGTATAACTTTTTTGTTTGAAGTTCGCTACTAATGTAATATTACTAGTGACTTTTGAATTAAAGTCATATGCTTTCCCATTTA
>CADBRE010000063.1 GCA_902797005.1 uncultured Erysipelotrichaceae bacterium
ATTGTAACTAAACTTATAATTAATCCTATAGAAAATCTTCTTGCTTTCTTATATTTCTTATCTTGAAAGTCAAAGAATCTGAATATACCGCGCTTTAGTTCTTCTTCGTTTTCTTCTGTTGCTCTTTCTCCTTCAATTAATTCTTTAACATCTATTTCATATATTTTACATAAATCTTCAAAGTATTTTTGGTCTGGACATATCTTACCATTTTCCCATTTACTTACTAATGATCTATCAACATGCATTATATCAGCTAATTTGTATTGAGATATATTTTTACTTTCTCTTAATTCTTTTAAAAACTTACCAACTTTTTCTGGATTCATATACTACCTCTCCATTTCTTTATCTCGCCTATGGTATTTTATATTTTTTTGGAAAAAATTGGAGGAAACCAGCAATACCAGTTTTTATTTTTAAAAAAAAGTGGTATATTTCAACCACTTATTAAACTAATTCTAGGATAACGATTAAAGCGTCGTCTCCTCTTCTTTCAGTTAGTTTTACTATTCTAGTGTATCCACCTTGTCTATCAGCATATTTAGGTGCTAATTCATTGAATACGTATTTAACAGTTTCAGTATCATTTTCTAAGAAAGCTAGTGCTTGTCTTCTAGAAACTAAGTCACCTTTTTTGCCATAAGTAATCATTTTATCAACGAATTTTCTTACTTCTTTAGCTCTTTCTTCTGTAGTTTTTACTGAACCATTTGTTAAAACAGTTTTTGTTAAACCAGATAGGATACTTCTTCTTTCTTTAGTATCTCTGTTAAGTTTTCTATAAGCCATAAGTTACCTCCTAATCTTCATCACGGAATCTAAGTCCCATATCTTTAACTTTATCTAATACTTCTTTTAATGACTTTTTACCTAAGTTTCTTATCTTCATTATTTCTGTTTCGCTCATAGCTGTTAAATCACTTAGAGTGTGTTTTCCTGCTCTTTTTAAGCAATTGTATGCTCTTACAGATAAATCAAGTTCTTCTATTGGTGTTTCTAATGTTTTTTGAATTGGATCTTCTTCTTTATCTGATAAAAGTCCTGTTAAGTCTGCTATTTTGTTAAGTTTTGTTAACATTTCAAAGTGTTCCATTAATATTCTTGCTGCTAATGCAATAGCTTCTTGTGGTAATATTGAACCATTAGTGTATACATTCATAACTAATTTGTCATAGTTTTCACTTTGACCAACACGAGCTGGTAATACTTCATAGCTTATTCTTTCAATTGGGCTATAAAGTGCATCAATTGGAATTAATCCTACAGGTGCATTAGTCATTTCTTTTCTATTTGTTTTAGCATCAACATATCCACGTCCATTAGATACGATTATATCCATATCTAGTGATCCACCTTTAGCAAGTGTTGCTATTACTAAATCTTTGTTGATTATATCAACATCAGCATCTTTTTCTATATCAGCAGCTGTTACAACACCTTCTTTGTCTGCTTTTAAGTGAAGCTTTTTATCTGTTTCTGCATAGTTTTTAACAACTAATTTTTTCATGTTTAAAACTATTTCAGTTACATCTTCTACTACTCCATCTATCTTTTGGAATTCATGAAGTACTCCTTCAATCTTTATTGCTTTTACAGCAGATCCAGGTAAAGAAGATAACATAGTTCTTCTTAAAGCATTTCCTAGTGTTGTTCCGAATCCTCTTTCAAGAGGTTCTAATACAAATTGTCCATAAAAGTTATTTTCATCATATTCAACAACTTTATAGTTTGGTTTTTCAAATCTTAACATATTTCTTTGCCCCTTTCAGTTAAACACGTCTTCTCTTAGGTGGTCTACAACCATTGTGTGGTACAGGTGTTACATCTGTGATAGATGTTACTTCAAGTCCAGCAGTTCCTAGACTTCTGATAGCAGTTTCTCTTCCTCCACCAATACCTTTTACATATACAGCAACTTTTCTAAGTCCCATATCATATGCTACTTTACCTGCAGCTTCAGCTGATTGTCCAGCAGCAAATGGAGTTTTCTTTTTACTTCCTTTGTAACCAATTGTTCCTGATGATGCCCAAGAGATTACTCCTCCTTGTTCATCTGTTATTGTTACTATAGTATTATTATAAGTAGAATGAATGTGAGCCTCTCCAACTGTGACATCCTTCTTTACTTTTCTTTTTCTTCTATTGTATGCCATTAGTTACCCTCCTATTTCTTCTTATTAGCTATTGTTTTAGCTTTACCTTTACGTGTTCTTGCGTTTCTAGAAGTTCTTTGTCCTCTTACTGGAAGACCTTTCTTATGTCTAGTTCCTTGATAAGAGTTGATTTCCATTTTAGTTTTAATGTTCATTTCAACTTCTCTTTTTAAGTCTCCAACTAGTACATATTCATCACATGCTTTTCTAAGTGCATTAACTTGTTCTTCTGTTAAATCTTTAACTCTGATATCTTCAGATACTTTTGCATCAGCACAAATCTTTTTTGCTCTTGATGGTCCAATACCATAGATATAAGTTAAACCAATAACAACTCTTTTTTCTTTTGGTAAATCAATATTTTTAATACGTGCCATTTAATTTTCCTCCTATTAACCTTGTCTTTGTTTGTGTTTTGGATTTTCACAAATTACCATTACTTTACCTTTTCTTTTAATAACCTTACATTTATCACATATAGGTTTTACTGATGGTCTTACTTTCATTTTAATCCTCCATTACTTTCTATATATTATTCTCCCGCGTGTTAAATCACAAATTGGAATCTCTAAGAGTACTGTATCACCTGGAAAGATACGAATTAGGTTTTGACGCATTTTTCCAGAAACGCGAGCTTCTACAATATGTCCATTTTCCAATTTTACTTTGAAGTCTCCTCCTGGGATAACTTCTAGTACTAACCCTGTAGTTTCAATATAGCCTTCTTTTGCCATTAATTCACTCTCCTGTTAATATTTTGTAGCCGTCTTTTGTTACGACTATTGTGTGTTCATAGTGAGCAGCTGGGCTTCCATCTTGTGTTACGATTGTCCAGTCATCATCTAATAGCCACACATTTCTTTTGCCTAAAGTAAACATCGGTTCTACCGCTATTGTCATGCCTTCCTTTAGAATAAGTTCACTATCATTGTTTGAATAGTTATAAACATAAGGATCTTCATGCATCTCTTTCCCGATGCCGTGTCCTGTTAGTTCATGTACTATTCCTAAGTGATGTTCTTTTGCGACACTTTCAATAGCTTTTGAAACTTCATTTAACTTTACTCCTGATTTTACCACACTTAAGCCTTTATATAAAGCCTCTTTTGTGTATTTTAGTAAATCTTCTACTTCTTTTGTTACTTTTCCTACTTTATAAGTTCTAGCAGTATCTGCCATGTAACCTTTGTAAGTAGCAACAACATCAATAGTGATTATATCTCCTTCTTTAAGTTTTCTTTTACTAGGTATTCCATGAACAACTTCATCATTTATTGATGCACATATGCTTGCTGGAAAACCTTCATAACCTTTACAAGAAGGATAGCAACCTCTATCTCTAATGAATCTTTCTGCAATACTATCAAGTTCTTTAGTGCTTATTCCTGGCTTGATTACTGTTTCCATATGGTTTAACAAATCATATAAAACTTTACCAGCATAAGCCATAAGCTCTAATTCTTCTTCGGTTTTAGTACTAACCATTATTTACTCCTAAGAGCTTTTCTAACTCTTTAAATATTTCTTCTGGAGCACCTTCTCCATTAATTTCTATTAGTTTACCTTCGCTTCTATATTTTTCAATAACAGCTTTGGTTTCATTAATGTATACGTCATATCTAGTTGAATAGCTTTCTTCAGTATCATCGCTTCTACTTTCTAAAGCGCTTCCACAGTTATCGCATATACCTTCAATTTTTGGATTAAGTCCAGTTAAAATATTGTAGCCTCTTTTACAATTTGGACAAGTTCTTCTTCCAAGAACTCTTTTTAGTCCAATTTCTTTTGAAATGTTAATAAATATTACTTTATCAACATTAAGTCCTAACTTTCCTAGTATTTCTTCATAATCTTCTGCTTGATTTAGTTTTCTAGGATATCCATCAAGCATGAACGCTGTGGATAAGTCTAAAGTTGTTAACTTTTTTTCTATTAGTCTTTTCATAAGCTGGTCATTGACCATTTCACCTTTAGCCATAATAGAAGCTATTTCTTTACCTATCTCACTTTCATTTTTTACTTCTTCTCTTAAAACATCTCCTGCACTTATATGATTAAATCCATATTTGTCTTTAAACATTGAGCAGTATGTGCCTTTACCGGCAGCAGGAGGTGCGATCCATATTAGATTCACACTTACCTCCTGTATGCACGGCTGGCAACACTTGATTCAAGTTGTTTATATGTTTCAAGTAATACACCAACTACGATTAGAACTGATGTTCCTCCTAGTGTTACATTACTAGGCATATTTGATACCCAAGAAAATACAATTGGAAGAGCAGCAAGTACTGCTATAAATAAAGCTCCCATGAATGTTATTCTTCCTAGTACCTTAGATATGTACTTAGTTGTTTCTTTTCCAGGTCTTACTCCTGGTATGTAACCATTTTGTTTATTTAAGTTTTTAGATATATCTTCTGGATTTACTGCAGCTACAAAAGTGTAACCATAAGTAAATGCTATTATTAGAAGTATATATACTACGAAACCTATTGGTGTAGATGTTGTTAAATACTTAGTAATAAATAGTTTGAAACCTTCACTCTTGATGAAATATGTAAGAGTTGTAGGTATTGCTAATATTGCTGAAGCAAAGATTACTGGCATAACACTTGCTGAGTTTATTCTTAATGGTAAGAATGAAGTGTTTGCATTTTGATATGTTCCAGCAGATCTATTTGAGTACTGAATTGGTATTCTTCTTTCTGCTTCATCTACGTATATAATTCCAATTATTATAGCAATATATATTAGTAAGTATATTACAAATATTAATATTCCTACAAATGTATTTGATGCAGATAATACTGTTGCATTAAAGGCATCTATTATCATCTTAGGTACAGTGTTTATAATACCTGCCATGATTATTAAGCTGATTCCATTTCCTATACCTTTATTAGTTATTTGATCTCCTAAGTAAAGTAGGAATGCTGTTCCAGCTGTTAGTATAAGACTTATTTTAGCGTATTCTAGTGGTGTTCCTGTCTTTCCTATAAACATTATTGAGTAAATATATCCTTCAACTAATGCGAAGATTATTCCTAAATATCTGTTTATTTTGTTTATCTTTCTTCTTCCTTCTTCTCCCATTTCCTTCAAATCTTGGAAGTATGTTATTCCCATTAAATCCATTTGAAGTACTTGAAGTACGATTGAAGCAGTAATATAAGGCATTACACCTAGGGCGAATATACTAAATTGTTTTAGTCCTCCACCACTCATTGCGTTTAAGAGCTCTAGGAAACCTAGGTCACTTGTTATAGCTTTCATACCAGGAACTGTTATTGCATTTCCAAGTGCGAAAATGAATAAAGCTCCTATTGTATAAAATACTCTGTTTCTTAAATCTTTATTAGTCTTTTTGAAAATTGCTTTAAATGTTTTAAACACTTAAATCACCTCAGCTTTTCCACCGTTCTTTTCTATTTTATTAATAGCTCCATTAGTAAATAGATTAGCTTTAACAGTTAATTTCTTAGTAAGTTCTCCACTTCCTAAAATCTTTATACCATTTAATTCTTTCTTTACTAATCCAGCTTCTTTTAGTAATTCAGGTGTTACTTCAGTTCCATTTTCAAACCTGTCTAAATCTTTAACATTAACTACTGCATATCTAGTAGTAAATCTAGCATTATTAAATCCTCTTGAAGGTATTCTCTTATATAAAGGGTTTTGTCCACCTTCGAACCAAGGTTTAATACTTGCTCCGCTTCTAGCTTTTTGTCCTTTTTCTCCACGGCCTGCAGTTTTACCGTTTCCGCTTCCTGGACCTCTACCAACTATTTTTCTTCTGTGAGTAGATCCAGGACTAACTGTTAATTCATTTAATTTCATTATCCTAATATCTCCTCTACTGTTTTACCTCTTAACTCTGCTATATGTTCAGCGCTTCTTTGAGCCTTTAGAGCATTCATAGCAGCTTTAGCGGTATTGATTTGTGTGTTACTTCCAAGGGACTTAGATACTATATCTTTTACCCCAGCAAGTTCTAGTACGTTACGTACTGGTCCTCCAGCGATAATTCCACTACCGGCTTTAGCTGGTTTAATTAGAACTTTAGCAGCTCCACATGTACCAATTACTTCGTGAGAAAGTGTTCTTCCTTCAACTAGGTTAACTGTTACTATGTTCTTTTCAGCAGCTTTTAATGCTTTTGAAATTGCTTCTGGTACTTCATTAGCTTTACCAGTTCCAAGTCCTACTTTACCTTTTCTATCTCCAACAGCTACTGTAGCAGTGAAACGCATTGTTCTACCACCCTTAGTTGTTTTTGATACACGTCCGATAGAGATTACTTTTTCTTCATATGGACTTTTACGTACTTCACGTTTATTATTATTCTTTTTGAAGTCTCTTCTTCTATTATCTTTTCTATCACCTTTAGGTGCTTTTTCTGTAGCACTTTCTGCTACAACTTCTTTATTTTCGCTTTCCATAATTAGTCCTCCTCTTAGAATTTAAGTCCTGCTTCTCTTGCAGCATCTGCTAGGGCTTTAATTCTTCCATGATACTTATATCCACTTCTATCAAATACTACAGTTTCAACACCAGCTTTTATAGCTTTTTCAGCTACTAAAGTTCCTAGTTTTGTTGCTGTTTCAATATTAGCGTTTTTAGCATTTAATTCATGAGAAGAAGCACTTACTAAAGTTTTACCTTCTGTATCATCTATGATTTGTACATACATTGCTGTATTTGATCTATAGATGCTTAGTCTAGGCATTTCTTTTGTACCAGATAAGTTTTTTCTAATACGATTGTGTCTCTTAATACGAGAAACGTTTTTACTTTCTTTCTTTATCATACTTTACCTCCCTATGCAGCTTTCTTTCCTTCCTTACGTCTAATATGTTCATCTTTGTACTTAATACCTTTTCCTTTATATGGTTCAGGTAATCTTACATCACGAACTTTTGCAGCAAATTCTCCAACAACTTGTTTATCAAATCCGCTTATTGTTAATTCAGTTACACTTGGACTTTCCATCTTTATACCAGAAGGTGCATCTAGTTTAACTGGGTGAGAATAACCTGCGTTGATTGTTAGTGTATTTCCAGCTACAGTGAATTTGTAACCAACACCATTAATTTCTAATTCTTTCTTGAATCCTTCGCTTACACCTACAAGCATGTTGTTTATGTTAGCATTAGTTGATCCATGAAGTTGTTTTAATTCTTTAGTATCATTTGCTCTTTCAACAGTTACTTTACCGTCTTCACATTTAACTGTGATTCCAGGTTTAACTGCTAAAGATAGCTCTCCTAATTTACCTTTTACATTAACATTATTTTCATTAACTTCAACAGTAACTCCTTCAGGTACTGTTAAAACTCTTCTACCTATTCTACTCATTATGCACCTACCAAATATAGCAAAGTACTTCTCCGCCTAAACGGTTAGCTCTTGCTTCCTTATCAGTCATAATTCCTTTTGATGTAGAAATAATAGCTATTCCAAGTCCATTTAATACTCTAGGAACTTCATCAGCCTTAACGTATACTCTTAGACCAGGTTTACTGATTCTTTTTAAACCAGTTATAACTCTTTCTTTCTTTTCACCATATTTTAAGTTTAATGTTAATGTTTTTTGTGCACCGTCAGCTCCTTCTTCAAAGCTATCGATGTAACCTTCGTTAGTTAGGATGGTTGCTATTTCCTTAGTCATATTTGAACCAAGTACAGTAACAGTTTTATATCTCATTGCTAATGCATTACGCATTCTTGTAAGCATATCTGCTATATAATCGTTTACCATTTTATCTCCTTCCTACCAGCTAGACTTTTTAACGCCTGGTATTTGTCCTTTATAAGCTAATTCTCTGAAACAAATACGGCATAGACCAAACTTTCTTAATACTCCGTGAGGTCTTCCGCATCTTTCACATCTAGTGTAATTTCTAGTAGAGAACTTGCTTCCTCTTTTTTGACTTACTATTTTACTTGTTTTTGCCATTTTTGCTCCTCCTCTACTTTCTAAAAGGTAAACCGAAACCACTTAGTAATTCTAAAGCTTCTTCATTAGTTTTAGCAGTTGTTACCATAACTATATCTAAACCTCTAGTTTTAATTACTTGATCGTAGTCTACTTCAGGGAATATTAATTGTTCCTTAATTCCTAAAGTATAGTTTCCTCTTCCATCAAAGCTTCCCTTTGATATTCCTCTAAAGTCACGTACACGTGGAAGTGCGATTGTTATTAACTTTTCTAAGAAAATATACATTCTTTCACCACGAAGTGTAACTTTACATCCAATTTTGTTTCCTTCTCTAAGTTTAAATCCTGCGATTGATTTTTTAGCTTTTGTAATAACAGGATGTTGTCCAGCGATTACTTCTAGCTCTTTAACAGCAGCATCTAGATATTTTGAATCAGCTGTAGCGTCTCCTACACCCATATTCAAAACTATTTTTTCAAGCTTAGGTACTTGCATTTTAGTAGTGTATCCAAACTTAGTAGTTAGAGCAGGAACTATTTCGTTTTCATACATTTCTTTTAAGTTCATATGTTCCTCCTATTTACTTTCTTTCTTTGATTTTTCATCAACTAATTTTACATTTGAAATATGGATAGGAGCTTCAGTTTCAAGAATTCCGCCAGTTTCATTAGTTCTTCCAGGTTTAACATGTTTCTTAACAATGTTAACGCCTTCAACTATTACTCTGTTTTCTTTTCTTAAAACTTTTGATACTTTTCCAGTTTTACCTTTATTTGAACCAGTAATTACTTTTACTTTATCTCCAACTTTTAACATTCAAGCATCCCTCCTACAAAACTTCTGGTGCTAGAGAAACGATTTTCATGAAATCTTTATCACGAAGTTCTCTTGCAACTGGTCCTAGAACACGTGTTCCTACAGGACTCTTATCATCTTTAATTAGAACACAAGCATTATCATCAAACTTGATGTGTGAACCATCAGCTCTTTGAACACCTTTAACTGTTCTAACTATAACAGCCTTTACGACTTTTCCTTTAGGTACGTTTGAGTTAGGAATAGCTTTTTTAACAGTTCCTACTACAACGTCACCAATATTACCGCTTCTTACAAAGCTACCACCTAATACTCTAATAACTAAGATTTCTCTTGCACCAGAGTTATCAGCAACTTTTAAGCGAGATTCAGGTTGTACCATAATACTTATATCCTCCTTTAAAGTATGATAGCTTCTTCAACTATGCTATCAAGTGTATATCTTTTTGTTTTACTAAGTGGACGACAAGCAACTATTTTTACTGTGTCTCCTACTTTAGCTTTTCCTTCTTCATCATGAGCTTTATATTTCTTAGAGTATTTTACTCTTTTCTTATATAAAGGATGATTTTTGTGAGTTTCAGTAAGCACTACTATAGTTTTATCCATAGATGTACTAACTACTTTTCCTATTTTATAATCTACAGTTTTTTCCATATGTACGCCTCCTAATTCTCTTCCTTACGTTCATTAAGAACAGTTTTCATTCTAGCTACGTCATGACGAAGCTGTTTAATTCTATGAGGCTTTTCAACTTGACCTGTGCTAGATGCAAATCTTAAATTCCAAAGTTCATCTTTAGTTTCTTTAATTTTTGCATTTATTTCTTCACTAGTCATTTTTCTTATTTCACTAGTTTTCATCAGTAGTAGCCTCCTTCATTATAAATTTTGTTTTAATAGGTAATTTGTGAGATGCTAATCTAAATGCTTCTCTTGCAGTTTCTTCAGTAACATCTGTCATTTCGAACATGATCTTACCTTCTTTAACAACTGCTACCCATTCTTCAACGTTACCTTTTCCGGAACCCATACGAACTTCCAAAGGTTTTTTAGTTCTTGCTAAATGAGGGAATATATTAATGAATACTTTTCCTCTTTTAGACTTTTTCATTTCTCTTGTCATAGCTACACGAGCTGCTTCTATTTGACGAGCTGTTATGTAAGCTCCTTCTTTAGCAACTAGTCCGTATTCACCAAATGATAATTTGTTTTTACCTTTTGATTTACCTTCGTAGCTAACTCTATGAGGTTTTCTATATTTAGTTCTCTTTGGTAGTAACATCTTTATTACCTCCTTTTGCAGGAAGGATTTCACCTTTGTAGATCCATACTTTTACACCGATCTTACCATAGATTGTGTCAGCTTCTTTGTGAGCATAATCTATGTCAGCTCTTAATGTATGTAGTGGAACTGTTCCTTCAGAATATCCTTCGCTTCTTGCTATTTCAGCACCGTTTAAACGACCAGATACTTGAGTTTTAATTCCTTTAGCTCCTGCTTTCATTGTATTTCTTATAGCTTTCTTTTGAGCTACTCTGAATGAAGCTCTGTTTTCAATTTGCATAGCTATATTTTCTGCAACTAATGCTGCATTCATGTCTGGATTCTTGATTTCTACGATATTAACGTAAACTTCTTCACCAGTTAATTTTTTCAAAGCTTTTCTTTGCTTTTCAATTCCTTCACCACCACGGCCAATTACTACGCCAGGTTTAGAAGTATAAATGTTAACGTTAGTTCTTTTATTAGTTCTTTCGATAACAATACTAGCGACTGAAGAGCCTTTAAGTTCTTTTTCTAAGTATTCTCTGATTTTAATATCAGCATTTAATTTCTTAGAGAAATCTTTACTAGGAGCATACCATTTGCTTTCCCAGTCTTTATTAATTCCAATTCTTAATCCTACTGGACTTACTTTCTGACCCATTATTCAGTCTCCTTTCCATCACTTACTTTAACATAGATGTGTGATGTTCTTTTATCTCTTCTATCAACAGAACCACGAGAAGCTATTTTACTTCTTTTTAATGTAGTTCCTTCATTGATATAAGTTTCAACAACTCTTAGTTCTTCTTCCTTAGCACCAAAGTTGTTAGTAGCATTTGCTACAGCACTTTCTAATACTTTAGATATTAATCTAGAACCTTTAGTATTAGTATTTGCTAATATGTTTCTAGCTTCAGTAACACTTTTTCCTCTTACAAGGTCTAATGTCATTCTAGCTTTTCTAGGTGCGATCATGGCACCTTTGTGCATTGCATAAGTTTCCATCTATTCGTACCTCCTATTTATTTTCGCCAGAGTGTCCACCAAACTTACGAGTTTGAGCAAACTCACCAAGTTTGTGACCAACCATGTCTTCAGTTACATACACAGGAATGAAATCTTTTCCGTTGTGTACTGCAAAAGTGTGTCCTACAAAATCTGGGAATATCGTAGATCTACGAGACCAGGTTTTAATTACTTCTTTTTTGCCACTTTCATTTAGTGTTTGAACTTTCTTAAGAAGTCTGTCAAACACATAAGGGCCTTTCTTTAAACTTCTTGACATACCGACTTTCCTTTCCGTTATTTATTCTTTCTACGAGACATTATTAACTTCTCGCTAGCTTTCTTATGTTTACGAGTCTTAAGACCAAGTGCAGGTTTACCCCAAGGAGTCATAGGTCCTTTACGTCCAACTGGCGCCTTACCTTCACCACCACCATGAGGGTGATCATTAGGGTTCATGACAGAACCACGAACTGTAGGTCTCCATCCCATTAGTCTCTTACGACCAGCTTTACCGATGTGAACTAGTTCATAGTCAAGGTTACCAACTGTACCAACTGTAGCACGGCAAACTCCCATGACTTTTCTAGTTTCTCCACTCTTTAATCTTAATATAACATACTTTCCTTCTCTTCCAAGGATTTGCGCACTTGAACCAGCACTTCTTGCAAGTTGTGCACCTTTTCCTGGGTTAAGTTCTACATTGTGTACTACTGTACCAACTGGAATGTTCATAAGTGGAAGTGCGTTACCAGTTTTGATATCAACATTTTCTCCACTTTCGATTTTATCTCCAACTTTTAATCCAACTGGAGCGATTATATATCTCTTTTCACCATCAGCATAATTAACTAGTGCTATATTTGCACTTCTGTTTGGATCATATTCGATTGATGCAACAGTTCCGATAACACCGTCTTTATTTCTTTTGAAATCTATTACACGATATTTTCTTTTAACTCCTCCACCTCTATGTCTAACAGTTATTTTACCTTGGTTGTTTCTTCCAGCTTTACTCTTAGTACTTCTAGTTAAACTTTTCTCAGGAGTACTCTTAGTTAATTCTTCATTAACTAAAGTGCTCATGTTTCTAGTACCATTAGTTATTGGTTTATATTTTCTTATTGCCATATAATCACCTTCTATAACTCTATAGTAGAGCCTTCCTTAAGTTTTACATAAGCTTTTTTATAAGCAGAAGTGTATCCAGTATATCTACCAACTCTTCTTTTCTTACCGCTTACATTAACTGTGTTAACGCTTTGTACTTTAACGTTCCATCTAGCTTCTATAACTTGTTTGATTTGAGTTTTATTAGCTTTCTTGTCAACTTTAAATACATATACGTTTTCACTAGCTAAATCGTTTGTTTTTTCAGTTATAACTGGTGCTTTGATTATTTCTAAATTCATTACTTAAGCACCTCCTCAATTTTGTTAACACTTGCTTCGTCGATTAGAACATTGTCTGCTCCAACTAAATCAAGTACGTTTACACTTGTTGGTTCAATGATGTGTAGGTTAGTAGCATTTCTACTAGCTAAGCAAACATTACCATTTTCTCCATCAGTTACGATTAATGTTTTACCATTTAATCCTAAAGTGTTTAATGTACTTAATAAGTCTTTAGTTTTAGGAGTAGATACTTCTAAGCTATCAACTACTGTAAGTGCATTAGTTTGATATTTATCAGAAAGAGCACTTTTAATTGCTAAACGTCTTTCTTTCTTGTTCATTTTGAAACCATGGTCTCTAGGAGTTGGTCCAAATACGATTCCACCACCTGGCCAATGTGGAGCTCTTGTAGATCCTTGACGAGCACGTCCAGTACCTTTTTGTCTCCAAGGTTTCTTTCCTCCACCTGATACTTCGCTTCTATCTTTAGTATCATGTGTTCCTTGTCTTAATGAAGCAAGTTGTAACTTAATAGCTTCACTTAAAACTACTTCATTAACTTCAACATTCCAAATGCTGTCTGATACTTCCATATCTTTAACAGCTTCATTTTTTAAATTAACGACTTTAACTGTTGCCATTAGTTTTCAGCTCCTTCCTCTGGAGTTTCAACTTCTGTAGTTTCAGCTTCAACTGTTTCTTCAACATTTGAGTTTTCAACTGCAGTTTCTTCTACTACTTCAGTTACTTCTTCAGTAACAACTTCGTTAGTTTCAGGAACTACTTCTTCAACTACATATGAAACTAATTCTTTAGCTTCTCTATTTGCTAATCCTTTTACTGAACTTCTTACTAGTACATAACCTTGTTTAGGTCCTGGTACATTACCACTTACTAATAAGTAGTTGTTTTCTACATCTACTGCTATAACTTCAAGATTTTGAATTGTAACAGTTTCATTACCCATATGTCCTGGTAATTTCTTACCTTTTAAGACTCTCATTGGTCTCATTGGTCCACGAGAACCAACAGCTCTGTGGTAGTGAGATCCGTGTGCCATAGGTCCTCTAGAGAAATTATGTCTCTTAATAGTACCTTGGAAACCTTTACCTTTAGAAGTACCAGTTACATCTACTACTTCTCCAGCTTCAAACAAATCTACACTTATTACCTGTCCAACTTCGTAATTAGAAACGTCTAATCCTTTAATTTCTTTTAAGAAGCGCTTAGGTGTAGTATTTGCTTTTTTAAAATGTCCCATTTCTGGTTTGTTAGCTAACTTTTCTCTTTTATTGAAAGCAGCTAATTGAATACTATTGTACCCGTCTTTATCAACTGTTTTAATTTGAATTATAACATTAGGTTCAACTTCAATAACAGTAACAGGTACTAATTTTCCGTCTGCTTGGAATACTTCAGTCATTCCAACCTTACGTCCTAAGATTCCTTTCATTTACTTTTCCTCCCTTAAATCTTATTTTGTTTGAATTTCGATATCTACTCCACCAGGTAAATCTAAGTGTGATAATGCATCAACTGTTTCTTTACTAGGATCAGTTATATCAATTAATCTTTTGTGTGTTCTCATCTCAAATTGTTCACGAGAATCCTTATACTTGTGTACTGCTCTTAATACAGTGAACTTTTCAATGTCAGTAGGTAGTGGTACAGGACCAGAAACCTTGCCGCCAGTTCTTTTAACAGTTTCAACTATTTTAGAAGCAGCTGTATCAAGCACTTTGTGATCATACGCTTTTAATCTGATACGAACTCTTTGCTTTGCCATTAAATACCCTCCTTTGTCTATACATAGACGCCGCTCCACGCAAATTACCTGATTAGCAAGTTAAATCTTTACAACTTAACCGGGTGTATCAGCAACCTCGCGCTTCCCTGCAGTCATACAGTATTAATTATATGACAAAATGTATGTAAAAGTCAAGCAAAATTTTTGCAAATTTTTTAGCAAGCTTGTGTAAAGAAAAAAGTGGATTATTGTCCACCCATCATTGAGCCTCGTTGCTAAACTTGAACCTGTATTTAAGAAATACCACTTATTTAAATTATTTGTCGTGTTATTTTTTAATTTCTCTTTACATTTCGTTAAAAATATATTATAATTTTTTTAACGAGGTGAATTTAATGAGACCAAATATTCAAGAGCAAATAGAACAAAGGATAGAATCGTTCGATGATTCTTATATCTTTTCTTCGAAGGATTTTTTGGATATTTCAGATAATGTTACAATTGGAGTTGCGTTATCTAGAATTGCAAAAAGTGGAAAAATACAAAAAATAATTAACGGGCTATATTATAAACCTGTATATATAGAGCTTATAAAAGAATACTCTATTCCAAGTATAGATGATATTGCTAAGGCGTTAGCTAGAAAATTTAATTGGACTATTAGTCCTTCCGGTGATTATTCACTAAATATTCTTCATTTATCAACTCAAGTACCAAACACTTATGAATATGTTAGTAGTGGACCAAATAGGGAATACATAATTAGAGGTAAAACATTAATATTTAAAAATGTCAGACAAGGAGTAATTAATGGGTTTCACCCAGATAGTATACTACTTGTTCAAGCTATTCAATCATTAGGTAAAAATAGACTTGAACAAGACGAAATCAAAATACTTAAAGGATTATTTACTAAGCAAGAAAAAAAGATAATTCTTGATGAAACTAAATATGCTCCAAACTGGATATATGAGATTATTAAAGAAATTTGTGAGGATGGAAAATATGATTAATTTTTTAAGGAGCAGTGATAATACAACAAAAAACATCATTGTTAGAACTGCAGATAAATTAAATATGTCTGAGATTGTTATAGAAAAAGATTTATGGGTTACTTATACACTTGATTATTTATTCAATAGATGCAAATATAAAGATTCTTTTATATTTAAAGGTGGAACATCTTTATCTAAAGCTTATAATCTAATTGAAAGATTTTCAGAAGATATCGATATAATATTAGATTTGAGTGTTATTAACTATACAAGAGAAGAACTATGGAAAGATAGAAGTAAAACACAGCAAGATAAATTAAATAAAAAGATAGTAAGTGATGCATCTAAGTTTTTAGAGTACGAACTTATTCCAGTTATGAAGGACGATTTGGAAAAAGAGCTTGATAAAGAATTAAGAATAGTTATGGATGACAGCGATAAAGATAGATGCACTATTAACTTTTATTATCCTAATATATATAACGATAATTATATAAAACCAGTTATTAGACTTGAAATTGGACCTTTGGCCGAAAGCATACCTTGTCATATAGTCAAAGTTACTTCATATGCAGCCAAAGCTTATGAATCACTATTTGAAAGGCCAGATACAATAGTAAAAACTATTGATGCTGAAAGAACTTTTTGGGAGAAAATATCTATATTAAATAAAGTGGCTTATGGCTATAAAAATGGTATTGTTCCAGCTAGATACTCAAGGCACTACTACGATGTATATAAATTAGGTAATTCTAAATATAAAGAGAATGCTTTCAAAGTTAAAGATCTATTTGAGCAAGATATTAAGTTTAATGAAAAGTTTTATTATTCAAAATCATCTGCTTATGATAAAGCAAAATTAGGAGAGATTAAACTTGTTCCTCCAAAAGAAATAATTGAACAACTGGAGAAAGATTATGAGAAGATGAAGAACATGTTTTTTGGAGATTATCCTAGTTTTAATACTATGATAGATTATTTAAAGCAATTAGAAAAGGAAATAAACAATCTTTAATTATAAATAGCTTTCATTAAAGAGATAACAAAAAGGATATGAGTACTAACTCATATCCTTATTTTAGTTTTCTTTATCTTCTGTTTCAGTAGCTTCTACTTCCTCAATTGTTGTTTTATGTTCTCTATTGTATTCTTTAACTACTTCATATATTTCTTCTTTAGTAATAGTTTCTTTTTCGTATAATGTTTTAGCTAATGCATCAACTAATCCTTTATTTTCAGTTAAGATTTTCTTAGCTCTTTCATAGCATTCATTCATTATCTTTCTTATTTCTTGATCTATTTCTAAAGCAACAGCATCTGAATAGTTTCTAGAGTTATTAGTGTAATCTCTACCTAAGAATACTTCACCATTTTTATGTTCTAATTGAACAGGTCCTAAATCACTCATACCGTATTCAGTAACCATACTTCTAGCTATTTGAGTAGCTTTCTTGAAGTCGTCTGATGCACCAGTAGATATTTCACCACAGAATAACTCTTCTGAAACTCTACCACCTAAGTAAGAAGTGATTCTTTGTAATAGCTCATCTTTAGTAGCTACAAGAGTTCTTTCCTCTTTAGGAAGCATCTGAGTATATCCTCCAGCCATTCCTCTAGGTATAATTGTAATCTTATGAACTTCTTCACCATTTGGAAGCATAATTCCTAAAACAGCATGTCCACTTTCATGATAAGAAACGATATTCTTTTCATAATCAGTAACTTTTCTACTAACTTTAGCAGGTCCCATAAGTACTCTATCGGAAGCTTCATCTATTTCATCCATAGTTATAGCATCTTTATTTCTTCTAACTGCAAGTAAAGCAGCTTCATTTAGCAAGTTTTCTAGATCAGCACCACTATATCCAGGAGTTCTTTCCGCTATTGCAGGAAGTTTAACATCCTCTGCAAGTACTTTTCCTTTAGCATGTACTTTTAATATAGCTTCTCTTTCTCTAACATCAGGTAGATTAACAGTAACTTGTCTATCGAATCTTCCAGGTCTAAGTAAAGCTGGGTCTAGTACATCAGGTCTATTTGTAGCAGCTATGATAATTATTCCTTCATTAGCGCCAAATCCGTCCATTTCAGTAAGTAATTGGTTTAGTGTTTGTTCTCTTTCATCGTGTCCTCCACCTAAACCAGTACCTCTTTGCCTACCTACAGCATCTATCTCATCTATAAATATTAGACATGGAGCTGAAGCCTTAGCTTGTTTAAACATATCTCTTACACGAGAAGCACCAACACCAACGAATAATTCAACGAAATCAGAACCACTTATATAATAGAATGGAACTTTTGCTTCACCCGCAACTGCTTTTGCAAGTAATGTTTTACCTGTTCCTGGAGGCCCTACTAAAAGAACACCCTTAGGTATTCTAGCACCTAACTTTTGGAACTTCTTAGGAGACTTTAAAAAGTCTATTAATTCTTTAACTTCTTCTTTTTCTTCTTTTAATCCTGCAACATCTTTAAA
>CADBRE010000064.1 GCA_902797005.1 uncultured Erysipelotrichaceae bacterium
AAAAGATTTACACCAATGTCCGTTAAAATTAAAAGAGGATATGAAAATACCATATATAGGTTGACAAAAAGAAAATAATAATATAACAACTCTTACTTTGTAGTAAGAGCTCTTTTATTGTATAATAGTTTTAGGGAGGCATTATGAACGATTATTTTATATATAAACAAAACAATAATTTCACCTTTAGTGCAAAAGAAAAAGACTTTATTACCTTTATGGGTGAAGCAAACGACAGTATTATTAACAATATATTATTTATAAATCCAAATGAATATATAACTTTAAACTATCTTAAAATAAACAAAAAGAATAAAGAAAAGTTAATAACTAATTTAGGATATGCCAGTATATATCTACTAAACACATTCGTTGGTGAAACAGTAAAAGATGAAATAGCTTTTGTCCTTGAAAGTAAAGCTATGAAAAAGAAAGAAATGCAAACTAAGATAAATGAAATAAGTAAATTATTTGGTCTAGACAAGGTTCTTGAAATTCATCCATCACTACTTGATGAAAGCACAAAAGCAAAACTATCTTTAGCAAGAGTATTAGTTTCTAATCCTAAAGTGTTAATAATTGATAACATTTTAACTATTCTAGATAAAGATGACTTTGGTATTGTAGCAGAATATTTAAAAGAATATGTAAGTGAAGGAAATATAATACTAAACTTTACTAATGAAATAGAAGAAAGTCTTTTAGGAAATAAATTAATTATTAACAATAAAGAAAAGATTTTAGTCTCAGGCGATACAATTAGTGTACTTAATGAAGAAAAGATAATGAAAAGGCTAGGGTATAATCTTCCTTTCATCGTGCAGCTTAGTAAATATTTTAAAGATTATAATCTAATTGATAACTACATACTTGATTATAGAAAGCTGGTGGATACTTTATGGAAATAGTTTTTGAAAATGTAACATATAAAGAAAATACAAGAACTCCACTTGAAAGAACATATTTAAAAGATGTAAGCTTTTCATTAAATGAAAATAAGGTATATGCATTTCTGGGTGATTCTAAAAGTGGTAAAGAAAAACTAGCTAGTCTTATAAATGCAACTAGCTTGCCTAGTAAAGGATACATTCAAATAGGTGATTACTTTAATGATGGAAGGCACATTAAAAAAGTTAATAATCTAAGAATGAATATTGGATATGTAAAAATGAATCCTTTAGATTTTGAAATTAATAAACTAGTAAAAGATGAACTTGCTTTTGGTCTTAAATACTTTAAATATAAATTAAAGAAAGAAGAGATTAGATCTAAAGAAGCATTAAAACTAGTGGGTCTTCCAGAGGAAATACTAAACAGAAGAGTATATAATTTAACCATAAGAGAAAGAAAGCTTTTATCTATTGCAAGTTCGCTAATATTTAATCCAAATATAATTATCTTAGAAGAAGTAACTGCATTTTTACTTGAAAAAGATAAAGAAAACATAAAAAGGCTTATTCGTATAATGAAAGAAAAATATGGGAAAATGGTAATTCTTATTACTAAAGACACTGACTTTGCTTATGAAGTGAGTGACGAAATATATTTGGTAAGTGATGGAAAAGTAGAAAAATGCGAAAAAGAAGTTTTACTTGATGCAAGCATATTAAATAGATACAACTTAAACACTCCTAGAATAGTAGATTTTATAACTGAAGCAAATAAGAAAAATGCTAATCTTACATATACACCAAACATACTTGATTTAATAAAGGAGGTTTATAGAAATGTATAGTTATTTTACATCTTATTATCCTGTTAAAAGTAATATTCATAAACTAAACCCAGTGGTTAAACTAATATGTCTACTAATCTTAACTCTTTTAACTTTTATTACTTCAAGCATTAAATTAGAAGTACTTATGCTATTTGTAACAACTTATCTATGCTTTTCATCTAATGTACCACTAAAGTATTACTTTAACACTTTATATGGTCTAAGATATATATTCATTTTACTAATCGTACTATTGGCAGCAAGAGGTTTATATCTAGAAAATGCCTTAATAATACTAATAAAAATAGTAAGCATGATGCTTTACTTAGATATGATATTTTATACAACTAGTTCTTCTGAAATAAAGTATGGAATAGAAAAAGTATTAACACCATTTAATATATTTAACTTTAATATAAGTCCATTTATAAACAAACTTGTTAATGTTATAGTCTTCTTTCCACTTTTATTTAGCACTGAAAGAGAAGTACTTGTTAATTCTTCAAGTAGGGGACTGGATTATACATATGCTGATATAATTTCAAGATTCTTTGTAATAGTAACATCTTTTAAAAATACTCTTAGGCTAACAATAGAAAAGATGAAAAAACAAAAACTATCAAGCTATTTAAGAGGTTATAGCACTAGTAAATACAGAACTAATTTAAGAACAAACAAAGTAGGATTTTTAGATATAGTCCTTTTAGTAGTGCATATATCATTCATCGCTTATTTCATATTTGAAAGGAGTATTTTATGAGATATTTAGTAAATATAAAGTATGACGGCCATGCCTTCTATGGATTTCAAATTCAAAATAAAGAGAGAACTATAGAAGGAGATTTAACTAATGCTTTATCTAAGATTCTTAATGAAGATGCAAAAATAGTTGGCTGCTCTAGAACTGACAGAGGAGTGCACGCGAATGATTTCTGTTTTCATTTTGAAACTTATAAAGAATTAGATGTTAACAGACTAAGGAAATCACTTAATGACTTAACAGAAGATGATATTTACATAAGAAGTGTAAAAGTAGTAAGTGAAGAATTTCACGCTAGATACTCAGTAAAGTGTAAAGAATATAAATACATAATAAACACTGGAGAATATGAACCCACAATGAGAAATTATTCTCTTCAATATTGCAAACCCATTGATTTAGAGCTAATTACAAAAGCATCTAAAATACTAGAAGGCGAGCATGACTTTAAGAGTTTTACATCAGATAACGAAAAAGAAAATACAGTTAGAACTATAAACTATATACGTATAGAAAAGGTAAACAGCGATGTCTATATCTATGTAAACGCAAGTGGCTTTCTAAAATATATGGTAAGGAATATAGTGGGGTTATTGCTTGAAATTAATGAAGGCAAAAAGCAAATGGAGGACATAAAAAAAATCCTTGAAAGTAAAGATAGAACAAAACTAGGAATGTGTGCTTCACCTGAAGGTTTATATTTAAATAAAGTTGAATATGTGGTAGAATAGTAAATAAGGATGGTGTAAAGAAAATGATTGATTTAATAAAAAGAAAAGAAATAAAGGGGATTTTAGTTTCAGTGCTTTTAATAGCGTTAAGTATATTTTTAATACTTAAACCAGAGGAGATAATATCTTCATTATTAAGAGTTATGGGTATATTAGTATTAGTTTTTGGACTTATAGACTCAGCAAGTTATTTTGCTAAAAAAGATGATACTAAATTATTTGATTATGGTCTACTAAAGGGACTTATGGGAGTGACACTAGGCATACTTTTAATATTCAAATATGAAGCATTAATTAGCATATTCCCAATGGTACTCGGCATATTAATAGTATTCATAAATGTATTTAAACTACAATTATCACTAAACCTAAAAGATGTGGATTCTTCGTACTTAACAGGAGTTATCATATCTGCATTAGCAGTAATACTCGGGGTATTAATAATATTTAATCCGTTTGAATCACTAAAGGTAGTGGTAATAGTATCTGGAGCAGTAATACTTGTAAGTGAACTTGCAAACATCATATATAGCTTATTAGTACTAAAACATATTAGAAAAGCACACAAAGTAGTTAAAGATATAGTAGAAATGAACTAAAAACAATCATTAATTAAGTCAGCTAGTTGCTGGCTTTTTAAAATGCTATATGTTAAAATATTCATGAGGGAAAAATATGAACTATGTTGAAGAAATATTTGGTAATCAAGAAGAAGAATTATTAAACAAAAATAAAGATAGAATTATATCTTTTTTATCATCTTTAAATGAAGAATTAATACTAGAAGATTATGAACTAAACTATGAAGATGCAAAAGAAAGAGAAGAAGATCCAACATATTTACAAAAAGCAGATATAAAAATCGAGGGAAACAAAATCAAGTTTTTACATCTTAATAAAAAAACTTTAGACTTTATAAAAAAATATTGTCCTAAAACAATAAAAAAAATAACAATTTCACAAGGAGCGTTAAATAAAGATTTATCATTTATATTTGATTTAAACTCCTTAGAAGAGATTAGAATAACAAAAGGTTTTTCTCTTTTCCCAGAAGATATAAAAAGTATAAAAGAAAAAACTAATATTAAATTAATAACTGTTGATGTATTACCTTATATAATAAGTACAGAATATCTAAAACCTGGATTTTATATTAGTGAAAGTAAAAATGCAATATATTATCAAGGTCTTTTAATAAAGGACAAACGAAATATAATGCATAATTCATTTACGATTGAAACAATAGATGATTTAAACTTAGAAATGATAGCTAGTTTCTTAAACACGCTAGATTATAATAAAGAAGAGCTAACTGTCAAAACACCAAAAATCAGCTACACTATTGCTCCAAATAATAGTGGTTACTCTATAAGAGTGTATTCTATAGATCCTAAAGATGCAGTTAAAATATATGAAAATTATAAATCAAAATATGACATATCTGATCTAGCTTATTATATTACAGGTGTAGATTACTTAAATATAAACATAGATTCTTTGAAAGGACTAAAAGATGTTCGCGTCAGCATAAATTACGGAGAGCCAGTAAATACTTCAATTAGTGGCTTCGAAAGCTTACAATCAACTATTGGATATTATAAAAGCTTAATTGGAGATTTTGATTTATCACCTGTTGAAAAGCTAATGTATGCGTATGACATAATGAAGACTTTTAAATATAATGAGGGTGAAAAAATATACGATTCCAGATTTGCTGCTAATATAATACAAAGTGGGCATATAGTTTGTGGTGGTTATGCACAAATGATGATCGAAATTATGAGGAATACTCCTGGTATAAAAATAGAGTATCAAACAGTAAGTAACTATGATAAAGATGGTAAATACAAGGGTGGTCATGCAAGAAATATAGTTAGAGTAGATGATGAAAAATATAACATTCATGGCATATACATTTTAGATTCAACTTGGGACAGTGATAAAAGCTTAAACCAAATAGGAGAAGATAAATACACATCGTTGGACTTATATAATTTTTTCTTAATACCTTATAGAGAATATGAAAACGTATTTCCTAATGACACCCTTCCAAGCATAATGCAAGAGTATTATAATAGCAAAAGAGGATTACCTAATAGTTTTATGAAGGAAGTAAAACTGCTATTTGATAAAGATATTAGTGAGAACGAAATTACTAACTATATGAACGCTAATAGATTGCCACTAGAAGAACTACTTAAAATAATATATAATATTCGTTTAGCAGAAGGGTATACTAAACAAGAAGCACAAAAAGAATTAGAAAGAATAGAAAGAATTAATTCTAGTACTGAAAAAAAGTATAATAAGGAAAATGAAGTTATAGTAGATTACTTTGGAAAAAAATCAGTTTAATAATAAGGAGGTAATAGCATGGAGCTAATACGTGAACACAGAGAGTTTGATTTAGTGAGTAAATATGAACCTAGTGGTGATCAGCCAAATGCGATTAATGAGCTAGTTAATAGCTTAAAAGAGGGCAAAAAGTATCAAGTACTTTTGGGAGCAACTGGAACAGGCAAGACATTTACTATTGCTAATGTTATTAAAAAGATAGGAAAACCTACTTTGGTTTTAGCACATAATAAAACTTTAGCCGGGCAACTTTATGGAGAGTTAAAAGAATTATTTCCAAATAATAAGGTTGAGTACTTTGTATCTTTCTATGACTATTATCAACCTGAAGCGTATGTGCCTAGCAAAGACTTATATATAGAAAAAGATTCATCTATTAATGATGAAATTGATGAGCTAAGGCATGCAGCTACAAGTAGCTTAATAAAAAGAGATGATGTTATAGTAGTAGCAAGTGTTTCTTGTATCTATGGTGTTGGTGAAGTAGAAGAATATGTTAACAAAATGTTAAATATACAAGTTGGTGACATAATAGATAGAGATGTAATTTTAGAAAAGCTAGTTAGCATGCTTTATGAAAGAAGTGTAATTGATTTTAAAAGAGGAACTTTCAGGGCAAATGGTGATACTATTGAAGTTATACCAGTCAATGAAAGAAAGAATGGCATAAGAATCGAGCTATTTGGTGATGAAGTTGAAAGAATAAGCGAGTTCGATACTTTGACAGGTGTAATTGTAAATGACAAAAAGTCAGTGTCTATTTCTCCGGCTTCTCACTATGTAACAAGTGATGAAAAAATGAAAATAGCTATAGAGAGAATCGAACATGAGTTAAATGAAAGACTAAAAGAGCTAGATTCAGAAGGTAAGATAGTTGAAAAAGAAAGATTAAAACAGAGATGCATGTATGACTTAGAAATGCTTAGAGAAACAGGATATTGCCATGGAATAGAGAACTATAGTAGACATATTTCATTAAGAGAAGAAGGCGAAACTCCAACAACACTTATGGATTTCTTTCCTGATGATTATCTTTTAGTAGTAGATGAATCACATGTTACTTTACCTCAGGTAAGGGCTATGTATAATGGAGACAGAATGAGAAAGCAAACCCTAGTGGATTACGGATTTAGACTTCCATCAGCTTTAGATAACAGACCTCTTAAATTTGATGAGTTTTCGGATAAAATCAACCAAGCTATATTTGTATCAGCAACACCTGGAGACTATGAATTAGGACTTGTGGATAACAAAGTAACCGAGCAGATTATAAGACCTACAGGTTTATTGGATCCTCTTATTGATGTAAGACCAACTAAAGGACAAATAGATGATTTAATTGGTGAAATTAATGATAGAATTAAGAAAAACGAAAGAGTGCTTATTACTACTTTAACTATTAGAATGGCAGAAGAATTAACTAATTATTTAAAAGAAATAGGTATTAAAGTAACTTATTTACATAATGAAATAAAGACTTTAGAAAGAATGAATATAATTAGAAATCTTCGTTTAGGAGTCATTGATGTAGTCGTAGGAATAAATCTTTTAAGAGAAGGTATAGATATTCCTGAAGTAAGCTTAATTGCTATAATGGATGCTGATAAACAAGGATTCTTAAGAAGCACCAGAAGTTTAATCCAAACTATAGGAAGAGCTGCAAGAAACGCAGGTGGTAAGGTCATAATGTATGCTGATATTATGAGTGAGAGTATGGATGAAGCTATTAAGGAAACAGAAAGAAGAAGGCATGTTCAAGAAGCTTACAATAAAGAACATGGCATTGTTCCTAAGACTATTGTAAAAGAAATAAGAGATTTAATTTCAAATACAGAAGAAACTAAAGCTGTTAAACCTAAGAAAGAAATGACTAAGTCAGAGAAACAAGAAATGATTAAGAATATAGAAAAAGAGATGAGAAAAGCAGCGAGTGAACTAGATTTTGAAAGAGCTATGGAACTTAGAGACATCTTATTTGAAATGCAAAGCGAATAAACTTTACACAAAATGTGTAAAGTTTTTCTTTTTTTTGAAAAAAACACTTTTCTTCCAATTTTAAAAATCACTATAGCTAAAATTAAAAATTGAGTGGGTTTTCCTGAGTCAATTTTAAAAATCTACCTCCTAATTTTAAAAAAGAGATTTTCAATATTTAAAATTGTGAATTTGCATTATTTTCAAGCTTGTGCTAGGGTATTTTGAAAGAGGAGGGAAAATGAGAAATTATTATGAAAAGATTAAAGAAGAACTAATAGACAATGAAGTATATAAAAGAGCAAAAGACTATAGTAAAAACAGACATGATTTAGAAAGCTATTACAATGTCGGTAAATTACTTATTGAAGCACAAGGAGGAGAAGAAAGAGCTAAGTATGGTAATGGACTTATAAAGGAGTATTCTAAGAAATTAACTGAAGAACTCGGTAGTGGATATACAGTTACTGTACTTAAAAGAATGAGAAAGTACTATATTATGATTCAAAAAGGTGCCCCACTAGGGCACCAATTGAGCTGGAGCCATTGTAGAGAATTATTGAAGTTCGATGATTTAGCTCAGATTAAATACTATGTAGATATTTGTGTAGCTTTAAATTTAAGTAGAAATGAATTAGTAGAAAGAATTAAATCAAATGAGTATGAAAGATTGCCAGAAGAAACTAAACTTAAGTTAACTAATAATGAAAAAGATACAGTTACTGATTTAGTTAAGAACCCTATAATCATAAAAACAAATAGAAAGATAAAAGAAACAATAGCAGAGAAGTTCTTACACCAAATAGTGCTAGATGATATTAAAT
>CADBRE010000065.1 GCA_902797005.1 uncultured Erysipelotrichaceae bacterium
ATCTAATCCTATTGATAATAGGAAAAGTCCTGACTTTAGCAAGTATTATGAAGTTCTTTGGAAGGATATTGATGATAATGAGTGAAGAGCAAAGATTGTTTTTAAGAAAGTATAAAGTTAATAAGATTAAGATTAAAGCATTTCAACTACTTATAGGTTTATTATTCTGTATAGTTTGGGAAGTTCTGGGGAGATTAAATGTCATTAATACATTTATCACTAGTTATCCATCATTAATAATTAAGACTATATATAATCTTTTAGTAAGCGGAGATTTAATACATCATCTTTTAGTTACTACTGGAGAAACAACTATAGCATTTATTATCACATTAGTTATAAGTTTAGGGGTTTCAATTCTAATTTATTCTAGTAATACATTTGATAAGATTATTGATCCATATTTAACTATATTTAACAGTCTTCCTAAAGTAGCGCTTGGTCCTTTACTAATTATATGGGTTGGGGCTAATACTAAAAGTATTGTTTTGATGGCTATTCTTATTTCACTAATAGTAAGTATTGAATCTATATCTATAGGATTTAAGAATACTAATAAAAATATGATTAAAATCATGAAAACTTTTGGAGCTAGTAAGTTAGATATTCTAAGAATGGTAGTTATTCCATCAAATTATAAAGTGATTATTAACTCTTCTAAGATTAATATTGGTTTATGTTTAATCGGTGTTGTTATGGGTGAGTTTTTATCTTCTAAAGCTGGTATAGGTTATTTAATTCTCTATGGTTCTCAAGTATTTAATTTGACTTTAGTTATGAGTGGTATTGTAGTTCTTCTTATTCTTTCAATAGCTTTATATACTTTAGTTTCACTAATAGAAAAACATTTAGATTAATTTCTAAATGCTTTTTGTTTTATAGACTAATTTTTACATTTTGTCTTACATGTTCTTCAACTTCAAATAAAGATGCTTTTTTAAATGAGAACATACTAGCAACTAAATTGCTTGGTACTGTTTCAATAGCAGTGTTGTATCTTGTTACTTCATCATTATATCTTCTTCTTGCATTTTCTAGTTCATTTTCTATTCTAGATAATTCATTTTGAAGAGATAAGAACTGAGTATTTGCTTTTAATTCTGGATAAGCTTCTATAACAGCTAAGAATCCATTAAGCTTGCTATTCATTTCACTTGCTTCTTTAATGTTTAAGTTTTTAGCATTTACATAGTTATTTCTTAATGCTACGATTTCTTCTAAAGTTGAGCTTTCATGTTTAGTATAACCTTTTACTGTTTCTACTATGTTTGGTATTAGTTCAAACCTTTTGTTTAAGTAAATATCTATGTTAGCTTTTGATTTTTTTACTCTATTTTGAAGTCTAATTAGTGTATTGTATTTAGCAAGTATTATTAATATTACCACTAACAATACAATTAGAACTATGTATAAGATTCTCATTAGATCCATATTAATTCCCTTACCTTTCTATTGTTATTTTGTTAACAAATTTGTCTGTTCCATAACTTACTGATGCTTTGTATTTATCAAAGTCATTTATGTTATTTATAAATTCATTAATTTTACTAGCAGAAGTAGTTGTTTCACCATTAAATGTTATAGTTATTATATGCTTTCCTGCATTATTATCAGATATTACTTGGTTTAGCATACTTTTGATTCCTGCTCCGAGTGTTGCTTTTCCATTATAGAACTCATATGTTGAATTAAAGAATTGAATATCAAAGTCGTTTACTTTTGAGTTATTTGATGAATTATTGTTTGAAGAACTATTGCTATTTGATGAATTATTGTTACCTGTGTTATTCTTTGTTCCATTATTCTTAGTAGTTCCTCCATTTGTTTTTTCTATGTCTTCAATTGTTATTACACTAGCAAGTTTATTTTCATCATAATCTAGTGATGTTTCATATTTAGTGAATGAATCAAAGTTTTTCTTTAGCTCTTTTATTTCTTCTGGATCAGTTGTTCTAGTTTCTTTATATACAACTGTTAATAGGTGGTCTTCATTTGTTTTATTGTTTTTAATTACTTCATCTAATAGATAAGATACTGAAGAGCCATATTCCGTACCAATATACATCTCGAACTTATAATTATTGAATGTTTGCTTTATATCTGGGATAGTTATTGTTTGTGATGTATTTTCATTTGTCTTTTCTTCTTCAGAATTATTCTTAGCATCTGTTACTAGTTTGTTTATAAGCACCACTACTATAGCTAAAGCAATTATTATTAATACTACTAAAAGCCATTTCCTGGGTTTTAATTCTTGTGGATCTATATAGTCTTCTTTTTTTGGTTCACTTTTTGTTTCAGCACCTGCTAGTTCATCTAGACTTAATCCAAATAGTTTACTTATTTCCATTAGCTTATCTGTATCTGGAATGGTTTGATTTAACTCCCACTTTGATACTGTCTGTCTTGTTACATTTAGTTTGGCACCTAGTTCTTCTTGTGATAATCCGCTTTTCTTTCTTAATTCGTATATTTTGTCTCCTAATTTCATTATTCCTCCTTTCCCCCCTTTCGCAATAAATATATCATATTCTTATATGTTTTTTCTACCAATTTGCGTTTGAAAGTTGTCAACTAGACATAACATCTAACAGTTAGCAAAGAAAAAACACCTAGTTTATGCCAAGTGTAAAATTATTCAGCTGGTCTATATTCGCCTCTTGCGTATAATTCAGTTACAAAGTGTTTTCCAATTACATCATTAGATTTTAATGCTGCACATGCAGTGTTCATAGCTGTTAAGTTCTCAGATGTTGGGTTTGATTCATAAGTAGTAGTGGCACTATTGCATGCTGTTCTTTCAGTAGCATCCACTGTTTCATCATTAGATAGCCATATATATAAGTAATATGTTTTAGTTTGTCCAGCTGGTAAAGAAATGTTGCTTGCTACTAAGTAGTCATTATCATAAATTGTTTTAAATGTTTGTATTGATGGTGTTGTTGTTCCATCTAGCAATAGTGCAACTTTAAAATATTTGTATTCATTTACATCCGCTCCTACAAAGCTATTAAATGTTTCAGTTCTTACTGTTTCATTAGTTCCACTTTCAGTAAATGAATTATTATTTGTTCCATCATTCTTTGTATATGTTGTATTTGCTCCGTGATTAATTGTGTAGGTCAAATTAGATGTAGTATCATTTTCCAAATAAATGCTTACATATAAGTCTAAGTCTCCAGTATTTTTTAAATCAAATTTATAGTAGTCCATATTATTCCAAGTGCTGTTATATGTAGTATCTGGATCACTTATAGGATAATATGACTTGTATCCTGTCCCTTGTAGTTCATTATTATCGTTATCATGATATGTGAATGTTCTTGTTCCAATTGAGTTAGTATATAAAGTACCACTTGAATCACAAGTCGAAGTATCGCACAAGGACATTTCAATATCACCAAACTTTATTGTTGAAGTTTCACCAGAAGTCTCAATTTTAAATGCCGCATATGTATATCTTGCAAAAACTGTAGATACAACAACTAGCGTTACTACTGTAAACAGTATTCTTCTATTAATATCTCTTAAAATCATCTATATCACCATATACTTTTTTACTATCATTTTTATTTTATAACAAAATCCAAGTTTTATCAAGATTATATAATAAAAAAAGTATTGTTTTTTCAATACTTTTATATTTCTTCAACATTAAATGTAAAACTAGCTGTTTTCCCTTGTTCACTATTTGGTGTTTCTAGCGCCAAATATATCTTTATATTTAAATCTTTGTCACTTTTTTTCTTTATTGAACTAGATTCTAGTTTGTAATAAGTGAACATGCCACTTTCATAACTTTCTAATTCGTTTAAATAGTGGACATTACCGTTTAAAGATATTTTTATGTAATCTTTATTTAATTGGCTTACTTTATTATTATATACAAAATATAGATCATATTTTTTTATTATAGAATTTGAATTGGCTAAACTCAAAACAACATTGTTTTCAGCATCGTCATCGCTTTCAGGTATTAATGCTCCAATGCTATTTTTTGTATTAAGTGTAAGTCTTGCATCATAGTTTGAATAAGCATATGCCATTTTAGCTTCGTTTTCCATATCTATATTATCCCACACAAAATATGTACCTATTATTGCTGCTACTAGCATCACCATTTCCATCACTAAATGTGATATTAATTTATTTGTTCTCATAACCACTAACCCCCATTAGTGATTTAATTATACCATATAAAGTACAATTTGTCAAGTATTAAAGCACTAGCTTAGTCTGCTAGTGCTTTTCTTACTTTATTAACATCCGATTTTGCTTTTAATAATTTAAATAATTTCAATGAGTCATAGATTAAGATTCCTAGTGCTGGTAATAGTATCACTATTAGCCATCCTGCTTTGCTAGCTAAAAAGAATTGAATTCTTCCTAGCTGAGGAATAACGCCTTTAACTACGCCAACAATATTATTTGGCAATATAACTTCATTATCTTTTACTGGATTTGCATCACCCTTAGTAGAGAATGCAATTCCTTGATTTGTGTTAAACTTTTCAACTACACGGTGCGTAATTGGGATTCCTCCAAAGTAATCGTTGGTGCTGTAATATGAAATTATGTCTCCAATCTGAATATCTTCAGGATTGGTTTTTTTAACAAATACAACATCATAAACTTGAATATTAGGCGTCATACTAGGGCTTATTATTGTAAATAGTCCAAGAGGTGGTGTTTCGCCTTTAGCTTGAGCAATTTTATTAACTGAAATGTAAATTACAAGGAATCCACCTATAACAATTAGAATTGCCATTATAAACCAAGATATAACCTTGGAAATATACTTGAAAACGCCTTTCTTTTCCTTTGGTTCTTTTTCTTCAGAATATTCTTCAACCATTTTTTCTTCTTCTACTTTTTCACTATCCATTTTTCTAGATTTGCTTTGCTTTTTAGTGTTTTTAATATCTTCTTCTAATATTTCTTTTTTTCTTTTTTCCATAAGTGTTCACCTACTATAATTTATTATATATGATTTTTTTGATTTATACAAGTGCTTTAGATTAACTTTACACACATAAAAAGTGAAGTTTTTTATTCTTCACTTTTAACTTCTCTTCTTTTTGAGTAGATGCAGCCACAGTAGTCTTGCCTATAAAGATTATATTCTTTAGAAAGTTCAATACTTCTTTTGTATCCTTCTCTTTTTTTAAAATCAGAAAATAGATACTTTACTCCAACTTCTTCACTGATTTCTTTTCCAATAGCATTAATTACTTGACTATTTTTATATGGGCTCACAGTTAGTGTTGTGCCAAAATAATCAAATCCTTTTTCTTTTGCCATTAAAGCTGTTTTTTTCATTCTTTGATCATAACACTTATGGCATCTAAATCCGCCTTCAGGAATATCTTCTAAACCTAATGCCATTTCATGGAACGCTTCGTTTTCCCAATCACAATCAAGGAAGTCTACTCCACCAAGTTCAGTTAATAATCTTTTTTGTTCTTCTTTCCTTTTTATATACTCTTCTTCTGGCTCAATGTTTGGATTATAATAGAAAATTGTTATATCAAAGTATGGTTTTAATCTTTCTATGCATGCAGAAGAGCATGGCCCACAGCATGAGTGAAGCAAAACTTTAGGTCTTTTACCTTCATTTTCTTTTATTATCTTTTCTAGTTCTAAATCGTAATTAGTTTTCATTTTACTTTCCTAGTTTTTTAGCATCTTCTTTTTTTCTAAGCTCAGTGTTTAATATTTTCTTTCTTAGTCTAAATCCTTTAGGAGTTACTTCAACTAATTCATCATTATTTATATAGTCTAGTGCTTTTTCAAGAGTTAATTGTCTAGGTCTTTTTAATACTACAGTATGGTCTTTAGAAGCACTTCTTGTATTTGTTAGGTTTTTAGATTTAACTGCATTTACAGCAAGGTCTAAGTCTTTGTTTGATTCACCAACGATCATACCTTCATATACTTCAGTGCCTGGCTCGATGAACATAACACCTCTGTCTTCTAATGCACCTAGGGCATATGCTGTTGCTTTACCGTTTTCCATAGATACAAGCACACCAAGTTTTCTTTCACCAACATTTGCATTTGTAAGTGGTCCGTATTCTTTAAATGTATGGTTTATTATTCCATATCCTCTTGTTAAAATTAAGAATTCATTTACAAATCCTATTAATCCACGAGATGGAACAATATATTCTAGTTTAGTGTTTGTTTCAAATGGTTTCATACTTACCATAGTACCGTTTCTATTAGCTAAACTTTCTATTACAGCACCAACTGTATCACTAGGAGCTTCGATAAGTACTTCTTCATAAGGTTCCTGCTTAACACCATTTATTTCTTTTACTATTACTTCTGGCTTAGATACTTGAAGTTCAAATCCTTCTCTTCTCATGTTTTCAATTAGTATAGATAGGTGAAGTTCACCACGACCTGATACTAACCATGATTCTTGATCAGCTTGTTTTACTCTTAAAGATACGTCTTTTTCAAGTTCTTTCATTAGTCTTTCTTCTATTTTTCTAGCTGTTAGTAAATCTCCTTCTTTTCCTGCGAATGGAGAAGTGTTTACTCCAAAAGTCATTTGTAGTGTTGGTTCTTCTATTGTAAGTACTGGAAGAGCTTCTTCTTTTCCTACTTCACAAACTGTTTCACCTACTGATATATCAGGAAGTCCAGATATACCAACTATTTCTCCAGCTTCAGCGGATTCTATTTCTTCTCTCTTTATTCCGGTAAATCCAAATAGTTTTTGTACTCTAAATTGTTTAATGCTTCCATCTAATCTTACACAAGATACCATGTGGCCAGCTTCGATTGTACCTCTTGCTATTGTTCCTACGCCAATTCTTCCTACATAATCATTGTAGTCTAATAGTGCTGGTTGGAACTGAAGTGGTTCTTCACTATTACCTTTAGGTTCAGGTATATTGTTAATAATTGCTTCAAATATTGGATCCATAGTATGCTCTTGTGTTGATAAGTCTTCACTTAGTGATGTTGTTCCAGCTAGTGCTGACGCATAAATTACTGGGAAGTCTATTTGGTCGTCATTAGCACCAAGTTCTATGAAAAGCTCTAATACTTCATCTATTACTTCATTAAGACGGATATTTTCTCTATCAACTTTGTTAATAACTACTATAGGTTTTAGATTTGCTTCTAATGCTTTCTTTAAAACGAACCTTGTTTGAGGCATTGTTCCTTCTCTTGCATCAACTAACAAAATTACACCATCAACCATGTGCATGATTCTTTCAACTTCTCCACCAAAGTCAGCATGCCCTGGTGTATCAACTATATTAATTATATAATCTTTGTAGTGTACACCTGTAGTTTTAGCAAGTATTGTTATTCCTCTTTCTTTTTCTATATCATTTGAGTCCATTACCCTGTCATCATGTTGTTCATTATCTCTGAATGTACCACTTTGTTTAAGTAATTCATCTACTAATGTAGTTTTACCATGGTCAACATGGGCTATTATTGCAACGTTTCTTATTTTCATTTGTTTTCAACTCCTTCAAAAAACCTAGTGTATTATATCACTAGGTTAGTGTATTTGTAAAGTTTTTTGTGCAGTTTTTGATACACTTTTGCTTGTTCTAAGATAAAAACATATATAAATAGTAAACTAAGAATACTATTACCATTAGAATGCCTTCTCTTCTTGTTAGTTCTTTATCACTTCTACCGAATAAATAGAACATAACTGCAGCTATAAGAACAACGCCTGTATCTACTAAATTGAATGCACTAGATGTATATCCTCCATAGATAAGTGTTGGAAGGCCTAGGACTACACATATATTAAATATATTAGTTCCAATTATGTTTCCTACTGCCATGTCAAATTCGCCTTTTCTAGCAGATCCTACTGTCATGGTAAGTTCTGGAAGCGATGTTCCTATGACTATAGCTGTCATTGTTATTATCTTTTGACTAATGCCTATTTTTTCAGCCACTAATACTGCATTATCTACTACTACTTCACTAGCAAATACTATTATTATTAAAGTTATGGCTATATATGCAATCGATTCAATAAGTGAGTATTTTGCCTCATCTTCATAATCCTTTTTGTTTTTTCTTACAATTGAAATAATATAGTATATAAAGAAGCCAAACCATAGCATTAACATTAATGCATCCACTCTTGAAAGTCCATTTAACTTATTTCTTGAGAATAATGAATCACTTAGTAGCACGAAGAATGCTAAAGTTACGAATACTAATATAGGTAATTCTTTTTTTATTGTTCTTTCTTTTACTTTGATAGGTTTTACTATGGCGGCCAAACCAACTATAAGAAGTATATTTACTATGCAAGAACCAACAACATTTGCTATTGTCATATCTGAATTGCCACTTGCTATTGAATTAAAGGATATTGCAAGTTCTGGTGCACAAGTTCCAAATGCGGCGATTGTTAAAGCTATTAGCATTTTAGGTACTTTTAACTTTATTGCTAGAGATGAAGAAGCATCTACGAATAAGTCTGATGATAGTATAAGCGCTACTAATCCAGCTACGAGAAACGCTATATTTACAAGTATCACTTATCTTCACCTCTTTTTCTTATAAAGTATTTATTAAGCTCGCTTATTATAACTATTGGTAAAGCAAGTAAGAACAGAACAATTACATCTTTATATTTTACTGTTGTTAATCCTAGGAATGAAGATACTACATCGTTTTCTACTGCTAATACTTGAAGAGCCAAAACAGCTATTACTCCATAAAGTAAGTATTTATTTTCTCTTAATGGCTTTTTGAATATAGATACACTTTCACTTCTGCAGTTAAAACAATGAATGTTTTGCATGAATACCATAAGTATTAATATATAAGTTCTTGCTAAAGTCATATCTAAGTGTAAGCCATTTAACAAATATGACCAAACTAAGAATACTGTTATGCCCATAAAGAAACCGTTTAGTACTATTTCGTTTATTAGTAGTCTATCAAATAATCCTTCTGAAGGTTTTCTAGGATGTCTTTTCATTATGTCTTTTTCTCCAGTTTCAAATGATAATGCTACATCTTGAAGTCCATCAGTTACTAAGTTAAGCCAAAGAAGTTGTACTGCAGTTAATGGAGCTGGAAAGTTAAATACTATAGATAGCACAAAGAATATTACTTCACAAACACCACATGATAAAAGCATATGGACTACTTTTCTTACATTTGAGTATGATATTCTTCCTTCTTCTACACCGCCAACAATTGAAGAGAACTTATCATCAACTATTATTAATGAACCTGTTTCTTTTGCAACATCTGTTCCACTACCCATTGCAACCGATACATTAGCAGCTTTTAGTGCAGGAGAGTCATTTACTCCATCGCCTGTTACTGCTATGAATTCTCCCATTCTTTTGAAAGATTCTACTATCTCAAGTTTTTGAATTGGGGTTACTCGTGCAAATACTGTTTTATCCTTTATGTAGCTATCAAATTCTGTGCCGCCTTTTAATCTTTCTCTATCTAAATCTACACCAGTTACTACTTCTTCTTCATTAGATGCAATTTTTAAATCTTTTCCAACTGCATATGCTGTTAGTGGATGATCTCCGGTAATCATTACAACTTTAATTCCAGCATTTTTGCATTTGTTAACTGCTTCTTTTGCATCTTCTCTAACAGGATCAACAAAGGCAATTAGACCTATAAATGTTAGTGAAGGAATATCTTCTTCTGTATATTTTTCTTTTTCTTTAAAGTTTTTAATTTCACCACTAGCGAAAGCTAATACCCTATATCCATTTCTTGCTAGTTCTTCATTTTGTTTTCTTATGCTGTCTTTATTTATTTTTACTTTTCTTCCGTTTGACATTATGCTTGTTGAAAATTCAAGAACCTTTTCAAGTGAGCCTTTTACTGATACATAAGTTTTATCATTTTTATAGAAACAACTAGAGTATCCTGCTTCAGATTCATATGGTATTCTACCTAATACTTCGTCTTCAATTTTCATATTATGTTTATAGCTTAAGGCAAGCAAGGCTATTTCCATTGAGTCGCCTAAAGAAACCCATTCATTTTTAACTTTTGTTAATGAAGCTTCATTATTAAGTGCTCCTTCTTTTATGATTAAGTCAAGACTCTTTAAATTCTTTCCAAGTATTTTACCTTTATCGTTGTAGCCTATTCCACTTACTTCATATGTTTCACCACTAGGTAATACTATTTTTTTAACTGTTTGTTCATTTAATGTAAGTGTTCCTGTTTTATCAGTAGCAATCACAGTAGCGCTTCCTAACGCCTCGACTGCATTTAGTTTTTTTACTAATACATTTCTTTTAGCCATTTTATTTGAACTAATTGATAAAGATAATGTTATTACCATTGGAAGGCCTTCTGGAATAGCTGAAACTGATAAAGCTACTACTAAGAAGAATATCTCTCTTGTTGTATAGTTTTTAAAGTATAGTACAAATGATATTACAAGGGCTAGAACTGCTATGATTATTCCCAATTGTTTTGTGAACTTTTCCATTCTTATTTGAAGTGGTGTTTGTGCTTCTTCTTTTTCTAATACTTCTTTAGCTATTTTGCCGAGCTCGGTATGCGTTCCTGTAGCGACAACTACACCTTTAGCTCTTCCTCTCATAACTGATGTTCCTACATAAGCCATGTTAGATCTATCATTTAGTATTACATCTTCTTCAAGAACTCTACTATTTCTTTCTCTTGCAATACTTTCGCCAGTTAATAAAGACTCATCTATACTTAAATTTTGTACTTCAAAAAGTCGTATATCTGCAGGAACTCTTGTGCCACTTTCTAAAAGAACTATATCTCCTATTACTACTTCAGTTGAAGGAATTACTTTTACTTTTCCGTCCCTTATAACACTAGCTTCTACTTTAATTAGCTTAGTTAAGTTTTCACTTGCCTTGTTACTTCTATATTCTTCATAAGCTCCTAGTATTGCATCAGAAACAACTACTATTAGTATAAATATACCATCAGTTATTTCGTTTACTACAAAAGAGAGTACCATGGCTATTAATAATATATAAACTATTGGAGAAGCAAACTGACTAAAGAATATACTTATAAAACCTTTTTGCTTCTTCTTAGGTAATTCATTCTTTCCATATTTTTTTAATCTTTTACTTACTTCTTTACTTGTTAATCCTTCTTTAGTTGTTTCTAGTTTTTCAAGTACATCACTTGCCTTTAATAAATGACTATCCTTCATATTCTTTTTCCCTTCCTATTTATTAGTGTAGTTATAATAATTAATTTCAGCTAATTCTTCACTTACACTTTCCAAATCATCTGCATCTACTTCTGTTTCTAATACACTTTCTATTTCTAGAATTAAACTGGAGATAGATCCAAACTCTTCATAGTTAATACCATATCTATTTAATATTTCTATATGCGAATCTCTTAGTATTAACCCATTCTTTCTTTTCTTTAGTTCATCAGTTAATTTAACTTCACTTATTATTTCTTCTATATTTATCTCATTACCATTTATTTTCATATCTATATTTTACCTTAAATAAGAAAAAAAGTCATTACTTTATGAGTAATAACTTTTTATAATTAATTACAAGAACAAGAAGCAGACTGCTGCAAACCAAGAGTATCATAGAGCCCTCCAAGATTATCATGACAGGAGTTGTATAGCTGATCATCATCGTCACTAGTAGTACAAAACCACAAAGGTGATGTACCATGTAAGTCAGCACCATCACACACAGTTACTTCATTTGAACTTGAGACATATGAACAAGCTTCCATCGTTGCAGTTCCATTCTCACATGTATATGTTGCAAATATTTTATCATTTGTTGGCTGTGTTTTAGTTAAACCACTTCCATCATCATATAATGTACATGATGTTACTGGCGCAGTTGTCCCTTCTGTTATCATTATGCTTCCAGTAAACGATTTACCCATATCACTACTTTGATCTGCATTTGCATCATTTAGGTATCTAAAGTTTACTGTGTATGTGTGTTTTGCATTTATTGCTAGTGGCACACTGTGAACTAATACTGTGTCAGTTGCTGCTGCACTCTTAGGTACATCTGTCCAGTCTTGGCTTATTCCACCACCAGAACCTTCTATTTGATACTGTAAGTATCCTTCTGTTACGAAAGTATTTACTAGATTCTTTATGACTATATCATAGTCATAAGATGCATCTGTTTTACTTTCTACTGAGAATGTTTTTGATGCTGTCCATCCAGGCTTAATTGCAGTATTTGTTATAGCTGCATTTGTGTCAGAAAATATAACTCTTAGGTTAGCAGTATTAACTGACATTGTTTTTCCTGTTCCTTCTATTTGTACTGTGAAGTATGCTACTGATACTCCTATAGCTAGAACAAGAGCGCTTACTATACTAGCAAGTAAATATGTTTTTGTTTTACTCATTTGTTTTATCTCCTACTTTCTAGATACATTATACACGATTTTTCATGTATATGCAATACATTAATTTTAATGTATGTACAATTAATGTAGGTGATGTTATGAGACTTAAAGATTTAAGAGAAGATAAAGATTTATATCAAAAAGATGTAGCTAAACTTTTAAATACTACACAACAAGTTTATAGTGAATATGAACTTGGTATAAGGTATATGCCTATAGATAAGTTAATTGTGCTTGCAAAGTTTTATAATACTAGTATTGATTATATTGTTGGCTTAACAAATGAAATTAGGCCTTATAAGAGAAATACAAAGATGGATAAATAGTTATTATACTAGTTTATATTCAACATATCTTATAGATTCATCTGATAGATAATTAATTACAAACTTGTCGTTTTCTTTTGAGATAATGATTCCTACTGATTTATTTTGAGTAGGAGTTTTTATATTTTTATCAACATAGTTCATGTATAACTTTAATTGCCCTATATCTTTGTGCAATAATTTGTCAGTTTTAAGCTCGACTGGGACATAACAATTATATATTACATTATATAATAAGATGTCTATATATTTATTTTCACCTAAGTCACTTAATTTGTATTCTTTTCCAACATACATGAATCCTTCTCCTAATTGTTTTAAAAAAGCATCTAAATCTTCTAATATCAGTTCCTCAAGTATTTTGTGGCTGAATGTCGTTAAATCTTTGTTGTGAGTCTTTATAATTATTGGATTTGATACTAGGTCAGTTACTTCAAGAGGTTCTTCATTCTTTAGCTTTTGCTTAGTTTCTTCTGGTA